>DASSRV010000159.1:0-5849 GCA_035701605.1 Gammaproteobacteria bacterium | reverse complement strand
GGTGCGCTTGCGGCCGATCCTGATGACCACGGCGGCCATCGTGCTGGGCGTGGTGCCGCTCCTGATCGCGACCGGCGCCGGCGCCGTGAGCCGCTTCGACATCGGCCTGGTGGTGGCTTGCGGCATGACCATGGGCACGTTCTTCACGCTGTTCGTGGTGCCCACCATGTACACGTTCTTTGCCCGCGAGCACCATCCGGACGAGGAGCACGCGGCATGATGACGGTGCACTTTACAAAATCCGCTCAACAGGATATAAAGCGCGCCGCGTTCACCATGCCCAGTCGAGGAGCACCATGAGCATTTCCAAATCCGCCGGCATTGATGAACTGCTCCGCCACAGCGACGAGCAGGACAGCTACGACATCGTGCCTTCCGCCCCCGGCCGCAAACCGGCCGAGCCGAAGCCCGCGATCCGTCCGCGCAACACCCAGGCCTGGCGCAAGCTGGAAGACCATCTCGACGAGAAGCGTCTGCGCAAGAAGCTCCAGGAATCGTACGAGGACTGAGTTCTGCTCCCCTCCGAGCACACCCACTACACCCGGGACTCAACAAAGAACACCCGATAGCCGCAGGACTATCGGGTGTTTTATTCGGGGGTGTCCGTTACTGGATATGCACCGGCTTGCCGCGGTAACACCCAACCGTGTACGGGAAGGCATGGGTCACGTGATAGTGGTACATGACCACGGTCTTGCCGTTGAATGTGATCGCGTGGGTATGGCCGTGGCATTCGTCCAGGTCCTTGTTGCTCAGCGGCACACCGTCCTGCCCCAGATTGCCGTAAATGGGGAAGCCGTCCGCCGCATACCCCACCACGGGTGAATGCTGACCGGCGGTATCTTGCGCGCTCGCGGGCAAACAGTCCTGCTCGGTCATGGTGTGATAGTGGTACGAGCCCTTCTCGTTCGGGTGCCCGTCGCAACTGTCCTGGCCTTCCCAGGCGCCGGCATCGCGATCTCCCGCGTCCGCGGCATTGAAAATCTTCACGCCGGTGACCATGAAGCCGATGGTGCCCTGGGTACAGGTGGGCTGACTCTGGACGGTGGGGTCGTCCGGCAGGTTCCACGCGATACTGATGGACGTTGAAATACTGTTGGGGTTGCCGTCGTATTGGTGTATGGGGTCCGTGTTGGGAATGGGGTAAGTTCCGGTGTTGTGGCTGATCGGCAGATCATTGCCGCTGACAACAAGGAAACTGCCTGAATCCCCATAACTCAAGGTGGCGGTGGGCCAGTTCACATCGCCGGATACATGTTCCTTCTTGGTTTCATCCCAGGTGGTGCCGTCGCTATTGAACCAGGGACCCTTGCTGCTCGCGCCACCGCCTGTCGTCAAGGAACACACGTACAGCCAGCCGACGGCCGGCGTGGTGTCCGTCACGTAGTTGTCTCCCACCGGCAAGTGCGTCAGGTCTTCCGGATCGAGGCTCAAGGGCGTTGCGGATTTGGTGTTGGAGGCCACACTCGTACCGACGCTGTTGGTTGCCGTGACGCTGCACGTACGCGTGACGCCGCCGTTCATGCCGGTTACGCTGATGGGACTGGCGCTCCCCGTGGCGGTAAATGAGGTGTTCCCATCCGCGGTGCAGGTGGCGGTGTAGCCGGTGATCGCGGCACCACCATCGGAATCGGGGGCCGTGAAGCTGAGCGTAATGCTGCCATTGCCGGTCGCCACACTGTTCAAGGTCGGCGCATCGGGTGCCAGAGCGCCGCTGGCATTCACGGTCACGGTTTCCGTGGCCGTATTCGAATCATTGCCGGCACTGTCAGTGGCCTTGAAGGTAAACGAATCGCTGCCGGAGTAGCCAGTGGTCGGGGTGTAGGTAAACGCACCGGTCGAGCTGTTGGTGATGCTGGCCGTGCCGTGGCTCGGCTGGCCGACCATGCTGTAGGTCAGCACGTCGCCATCCGAATCGGTTGCCGTCAGATCGCTGTTCACCGCCGTGTTCTCGGTGGTCGTCACCGAACCATTGCTGGCGGTGGGGGCGGTATTGCTGCTGCCTCCGCCTGAACCGCCACTGCCTGATCCGGTGCTGCCGGAACTGTCACCCCCTCCACCACAAGCGGCAAGTGCAAGGATTGAAACCAGAGCCGTTGCGACCAATACGCCACGGGATTTGCCAAACATGCGATTCCCCTTGGTCAATCAAGATTATGTCAATAGTTTATCCGGAACCCTGCGTCTGAAACCAGCGGCCGAGCGCGGTACTGTAAAAAATCGCCTCCAGCCGATTATCGTTTGGACGTGGGGCGACGCACCCCGCGCACCGGCTCGGCATGCAGCGGATCTTCCGGCCAGTCGTGTCTGGGATAGCGACCGCGCAGGTCCTTCCTGACATCCTGATAGCTGCTGCGCCAGAAACCCGCGAGGTCGCGTGTCACCTGTACCGGCCGCCGTGCCGGCGACAGAAGATGCAGCAACAGGCGTTTGCGGCCCTGCAGGATAGTGGGCGTGTCCGCCAGTCCGAACATCTCCTGTAGTCTCACCGCCAGCACCGGTTCATCGCCGGCCGTGTAATCAATGGCAATGCGCGAGCCGGTCGGTACCGTGACATGTGTCGGCGCGAGGGCGTCGAGCTGTTGCAACCGGCCATGGTCGAGCTGAGCGTGTAGCGCGCGTTGCAAGGGCAGGCCAGGAAGCTGGCTGAAGCGATTGATGCCATGAAGGCAGGGCCGCAACCAGACATCGAGTGTCGCCAGTAACGCAGCATCGTCCAGCGGCGGCCAGGCTTCACCCAGTTCGCGACGCAGCAACATGACGCGTGCCTGCCAGTTCCTCAGTGCCGGTGTCCAGGGCAGGCAGTCGAGGCCGCGGCGATGGATGGCACCAAGCAGCAGACCGGACACCTGTTCTGCATCGGGTGATGTCAGTGGCCGGCGTGCCAGCAGCAAGGCCCCGTAGCGGGTTTCCTCGACGGCCGTGACGGCGTCCGCAGCCTCGTCCCAGTCGAGCACCTGTTGGGTTTCAATATGTGCGGCAAACGTCTCGCGCAGCGTATCGGCATCGAGTTCCGCAGCCAGAAACACCCGTGCTTCACGCGCCTCGCCTTCAAGCGCGGCGACCGCAAGCCAGGCCGAGGCGCCCAGCGCATCATGGTCCGCAAGCACGGCGCCACGCCCGTTGCTCAGGCGATAGCGCGGTGCCGGTCCTTCGCGCCGTTGCGCAATGCGATCCGGATACGCCAGTGCCAGCAGGACACCCGCCCGATGCACATCCATGGAATCCTGTGTACGTACCCCGAGTTGCGCGGCAATCTCGCCGGCAATGACACCCACTCGCCGCAAGCGGGATTCCGCATCCCGTCCACCCTCACCGCGTGCATTCAGCCTGGCCAGCCGCAGGCTGATGTCGGCGGAGCGCAGCTCACCCGACAGCACGTCACGCTCGCTCACCAGCGCCGCAATCAGGCAGGCCAGCCAGCCCTGCCCCCGCTCCACACCGTGCAACACCATGTGCGCCAGTCGCGGGTGCAGGGGCAGTGCCGCGGCGCGCCGGCCATGTGCGGTGATGCGCCCGGCTGCATCCAGCAGATCGAGCCGCTGCAACAGCTCCCGTGCCTGGGACAGTGCGGCCGTGGGCGGTGGATCCAGCCACGCCAGCGACGCGGCGTCCTTGGCACCCCAGAGCGCCAGCTCCAGCGCCAGGGGCGCCAGATCGGCTTGCAGGATTTCCGGTGCGGTCTGCGCTTCCAGGCGCTCCGCTTCGCTCCACAGGCGGTAACACACGCCGGCTTCCAGGCGACCGGCACGGCCCCGACGCTGCTCGGCCGATGCCCGTGACACACGCACGGTCGCGAGCCGTGTCATGCCGCTGACGGGATCGAAACGCGGTACGCGCGACCAGCCGCTGTCCACCACCACCCGCACGCCCTCGATGGTGAGACTGGTCTCTGCAATCGCGGTTGCCAGCACCAGCTTGCGTCGCCCGGCGGCGGCGGGCCGGATCGCGGCATCCTGCTGGCCCGGCGACAGGTCGCCGTACAACGGCATCAGCTCCACGTCGTCCGGCAAACCGTCCGCGAGCAGGGTCGCCAGCCGGCGGATTTCCCGCACGCCGGGCAGGAACGCCAGCACGCTGCCCTGCTCCTCGCGCAAGGCGCGGCGTATCGCCTGCGCGGCCGCCACGTCCATGCGCATGCGCGGCGCGGGATTGAAATACTGCGTGATGACCGGATAGCTGCGTCCCTCGGAACGCAGCCGCGGCGCATCGCCGAGCATGCTCGCCACCGCCTCTCCAGCCAGCGTCGCGGACATGACCACCAGCCGCAACTCGGGACGCAACACCTGCCGTGCTTCCAGGCACAGGGCCAGCGCCAGGTCCGCGTTCAGACTGCGCTCGTGGAATTCGTCGAAAATGACTGCGCCGTATCCGGACAGGGCCGGATCGTCCTGCAACAGGCGCGTCAGCACGCCCTCGGTGACCACCTCGATGCACGTGCGGGGTCCGATGCGGCTGTCCATGCGCACCCGGTAGCCCACCGTCTCACCTGCCCGTTCACCCAGCAGCTGCGCCATGTGCGTGGCGGCAGCGCGCGCGGCCAGCCGCCGCGGCTCCAGCATCACCAGCTTGCGGCCGGCGAGCCAGGCGGCATCCAGCAGTGCCAGCGGCACGCGCGTGGTCTTGCCGGCACCCGGCGGCGCCTCGATCACCAGCCCGGTCTGTGCGGCCAGCGAGGTGCGGATGTCGGGCAACAGGCTGTCAATCGGCAGGCGATCCATGCCGGCATTGTACGAGGGGAATGCGGCGCACATTTGACCGACCGCGGCCCGGCCCGTAAAATCTGCGCTCCCTGACTCAGGGCGATTAGCTCAGCGGGAGAGCACTGCCTTCACACGGCAGGGGTCACTGGTTCAATCCCAGTATCGCCCACCAGAATTCCCCCTTTTTTGCATTTGCTTATCCCTCGCACCCCGGGCTCAACACCCGGGGTGTTTTTTATCACGCGCAGCCGGCATTCGGCGTTCCCTGCCCAGACGCCGAAAATCGAACCAGGAAATCTTGATCCGGCTATCGCGGCTTTTCAATTCAGACCGAACCGCCGAATCAGTCGCGACTTGGCCCATTGCGTGAGCGTGATGTAGCCGATGAGAATCAGCGGCAGCACTGCAAGGTAAGCCGCAGGCAGGGGCACGAGGCCGAAACCGTGTGCCAGAGCGCTGAACGGCAGCCATACGCCAATGGCGCAGATAATCAGTGTGGTGGCCAGCAGTGGCCAGCTCGGCCGGCTCTGCACGAACGGGATGCGGCCCGTGCGGATTACGTGCACGATCAGGGTCTGCGACAACAGCGATTCCATGAACCAGCCGCTCTGGAACAGCGCCGCATCGTGCCAACCGTTGAAGAACAGGATCAGCACACCGAAGGTCACGTAATCGAACACCGAACTCAGGGGGCCCACCACCAGCATGAAGCGTCCGATGTTGCGGATGTCCCACTGGCGCGGAGCCTGCACATATTCCTGATCCACGTTGTCGGTGGGGATCGCGGTCTGCGAAAAGTCGTACAGCAGGTTGTTGACCAGGATCTGGATCGGCGCCATCGGCACGAACGGCAGAAAGATGCTCGCGCCCAGCACGCTGAACATGTTGCCGAAATTGGAACTGGCCCCCATCTTCACGTACTTGATGATGTTGCCGAACACCTTGCGCCCCTCGATCACGCCCTGTTCCAGCACCATCAGGCTCTTTTCCAGCAGAATGATATCGGCCGATTCCTTGGCGATGTCCACCGCCGTATCCACCGAGATACCGACATCCGATGCCTTGAGTGCCGGCCCGTCATTGATGCCGTCGCCCAGGAAGCCCACCACGTGCCCGCGCGCATGCAGCGCGCCGATCACACGTGCC
>DASSRV010000158.1:0-9892 GCA_035701605.1 Gammaproteobacteria bacterium | reverse complement strand
GAGCGGCGGACGCGCACGCACGCTCACCGGCCGTGCACGCCTGCGCGGTCTTGCCGCGGCGTACGAAACCTGGCGCCACGATGGCCGCCTGCCCGCGACGTATGAAGTGGTGTACGGCACCGCCTGGACGCCGGCCTTCCGCCCGACCGGGAGCCGGGGCTGATGCGCGGCGTATTCGTCACCGGCACCGACACCGGCATCGGCAAGACGCTGGTGAGCTGCGGCCTGTTGCGCGCGTTCGCGGCCGCGGGTCTGCGCAGTGTCGGCATGAAACCGGTGGCGAGCGGCGCGCGGCGTACGCCCGATGGCCTGCGCAACGAGGACGCGCTGGCGATCCAGTCCAGTGCGAGTGAGGCCCTGCCTTACGAATGGATCAATCCGTACGCGTTCGAGCCGCCCATCGCGCCGCACATTGCGGCGGCGGAGGTGGGCGTGACGGTGGAATTGCCGGTGTTGCGCGACGCCTATGCCCGACTCTGCGGATACGGCGAGGTGATCGTGGTGGAAGGCGTGGGCGGCTGGCAGGTGCCGCTTTCGGGGGGATTCGGCGTGCCGGATCTGGCGCGTGCGCTGGAACTGCCGGTGCTGATGGTGGTGGGCATGCGGTTGGGCTGCCTGAACCACGCGCTGCTCACCGCGCGTGCAATCCGCGCCGACGGCCTGCAACTGGCCGGCTGGGTTGCCAATCATAGCGATCCCGGATTCCTGCGCGCACGCGAGAATCTGGTCAGTCTGCGCAATGCCTTGTCGGCGCCGCTGCTGGGCGAGATACCGTATTTCCCCACGCAGCAGGACGCGCATCCGGAACGCCATCTCGACGCCGCGGCGCGGCAGCTTGCCTGAGCAAAATACCTGTATTTTCAGTTGCCTGACGGGGATGAACCACCGCGCCGCGCGGGCCGCTCCGTTGCGCGGGCAGGGGGCATGCAGTAGCATACACGCCCGGTTTCAGGCCGTTTTTTTGCCTGGGCGACGCGCGGCTCCAGGACGCCGCACGTGTTCCGAACACGCGGCGCAAGTGCCGCGGATCGAGTCGCAGATGTTGGCAATCGAAGCGGATGCGGGTACCCAGCGCATCGTGATGATTCCAAACCGCGCGATGTCCGTGGCGGGCTTGAGGTGGTTTTTTGCCGGCATTTCGCTGGTCACTCTGGCGCTCGCGGCCTGGTTCACCTCACGGGGTTTCTGGCCGGTGCTGGTGTACGCGATTCTGGAGCTGAGCTGGCTCGGCGGCTGCCTCAGGTTGTGCTGGTTGCGCGGCGGCCGGGCGGAAGAGATTGTGGTGACGGCGGATACCGTGATCGTGGACCGGGCGGGTCGCCGCCGCCACGAACATGCCGAATTCAGCCGTTACTGGGCGAGACTGGTGATGAAGGAGCCGGACGCGCGACTGCATCCGCGCCGCCTTCTGATTCGTTCGCATGGCCGGGAGTGCGAAGTGGGCCGATGCCTGACCGAGAACGAGCGCGACAGGTTGGCGCAACGCCTGGGCGGGTTGATCGGACCGATGACAGCCGGGCGGATGACGGCAGAATGACATCCATCAGGAGAACAAGACGCATGCTTATCAAGCTGTTGAGAAGCGCCCTGCGCGGCGTGATGTGTATGGGGTTGACGCTGTTGCCGGTGCTGGCATTCGCCGCCGACGGGGACATGCCGTCTGACATCAACATGCCGCAAGGCGTGACGCCCATCAGCCATGACGCCTGGTGGATACACATGTTCGCGTTCTGGGTCTGCGTGGGCATCGGCGTGGTGGTGTTCGGACTCATGATCTGGTCCATCGTCTTTCACCGCAAATCCGCCGGCCACAGTTCGCATCACTTCCATGACAACATCTACCTGGAAGTCACCTGGACCATCATCCCGTTCGTCATCCTGATTGCGCTGGCGATTCCCGCCGCCAAGGGTCTGGTGCGCATCTACGACACCAGCGAGCCGGACATGACGGTGAAGATCACCGGCTTCCAGTGGAAGTGGCAGTACGATTACCTGCAGGACGGCTTCAGCTATTTCAGCATGCTGGCGGCCGACAGCAACAAGGCCAGCCGGCTGGATTCCGGCATTGATCCGGCCAGCGTGCCGCATTACCTGCGCGACGTGGATCATCCGCTGGTGGTGCCGGTAGGCAAGAAAATCCGCCTGCTGATCACCGCCGACGACGTGATCCATTCCTGGTACGTGCCGGATTTCGCGGAGAAGACCGACGCGATTCCGGGTTTCGTGAATCAGGCCTGGATCAAGGTCGAGAAACCCGGCGTGTACCGTGGCGGTTGCACCGAATTGTGCGGCCGCTGGCACGGCTTCATGCCGATCGTGGTGGTGGCGGAGAGCTGGGACGATTACCAGAAGTGGGTGGCCGCGGTGAAAGCCGGCGGTGGCGCCTACATAAACCCGCACACCCTGCAACCGGAGCAGAACGGCAGCCCGGTGGTGTTCGCGCCCGCGGAACTGAATTTCAATGCCCCGACCACGGCGGCCGTGGCTTCGGTGCCGGCTCCCGCGGCACCCGCGAGCAGGCCGAAAAAGAGCAAGGCGCCCGTCGCGAAACCGGCGCCGGCCACTCCCGCACCGGCCGTCGCGGCCGCACCGGCCCTGACCATGCAGACGGCCATGACGCGCGGCAAACAGGTCTATGACCAGAACTGCGCGGCCTGCCACATGCCGGATGGCAAGGGCAACGAGGCCATGAGCGTGCCGGCGATTGCCGGCGGCCCGATTCCGAACGGTCCGCTTGCCGCGCACATCGCGCTGGTGCTGCACGGCAAGGGCATCATGCCGGCCTGGGGCAACATCCTGAGCGACAAGGATCTCGCCGCAGTCATCACCTATGAACGCAATGCCTTCGGCAACCACACCGGGGATCTGGTGCAGCCCGCGCAGGTTAAGGCCGCGCGCTAACCGAATCAGTTTGGGAGAGACAAATGAGCAACACCGCAGTAGCACATGAGCACCATGCCGAGCATCCCGGCGGCATCTGGCGCTGGATCTCCACCACCAACCACAAGGACATCGGTACCCTGTACCTGTTCTTCAGCCTGCTGATGTTCTTCGTCGGCGGCAGCTTCGCGATGCTGATCCGCGCCGAACTGTTCGAGCCCGGCATGCAGTTGATGGATCCGTTGTTCTTCAACGAGATGACCACACTGCATGCGCTGGTGATGATCTTCGGCGCCATCATGCCGGCGTTCGTGGGTCTCGCCAACTGGATGATCCCGATGATGATCGGCGCGCCGGACATGGCGCTGCCGCGCATGAACAACTGGAGCTTCTGGCTGCTGCCGTTCGCGTTCCTGCTGCTCCTGTCCACGCTGTTCATGCCGGGCGGCGGCCCGGCCGGCGGCTGGACCATGTATCCGCCGCTCATGCTGCAAACCGGCATGGCGTTCCCGTTCGTGATTTTCGCCATCCACCTGATGGGCATTTCCTCGGTGATGGGTGCGATCAACGTGATTGCGACCATCCTCAACCTGCGCTCCAAGGACATGCCGTTGATGAAGATGCCCATGTTCGTGTGGAGCTGGCTCATCACCGCGTACCTCCTGATCGCGGTGATGCCGGTACTGGCGGGCGCGGTCACCATGATGCTCACCGACCGCTACTTCGGCACCAGTTTCTTCAGTGCGGCGGGCGGCGGCGATCCGGTGCTGTACCAGCACGTGTTCTGGTTCTTCGGCCACCCCGAGGTGTACATCATGATCCTGCCGGCCTTCGGCATCATCTCGGAAGTCATCGCCACGTTCTCGCGCAAGCCGTTGTTCGGCTACGACTCGATGGTGTACGCCATCGCCTCGATCGCGTTCCTGTCGTTCATCGTGTGGGCGCACCACATGTTCACGGTCGGCATGCCGCTGGCCGCCGAACTGTTCTTCATGTTCAGCACCATGCTGATCGCGGTGCCGACCGGCGTGAAGGTATTCAACTGGCTCGCGACCATGTGGCGCGGGTCGCTGTCGTTCGAAACGCCGATGCTGTTCGCCATCGCGTTCGTGTTCCTGTTCACCATCGGCGGCTTCTCCGGCGTGATGCTGGCCCTGGTGCCGGCGGATTACCAGTATCACCAGACCTACTTCGTGGTGGCGCACTTCCACTACGTGCTGGTGACCGGCGCGGCCTTTGCGATCATGTCGGCGGTGTATTACTGGCTGCCGAAGTGGACCGGGCACATGTACAACGAGACGCTCGGCAAGACCCACTTCTGGTTGAGCGTGATTTCCGTGAACGTGCTGTTCTTCCCGCAGCACTTCCTGGGCCTGGCCGGCATGCCGCGACGCATCCCGGATTACCCGGTGCAGTTCACCGATTTCAACATGATGTCCTCGATCGGCGGTTTCGTGTTCGGCGCCTCGCAGTTGCTGCTGGTTGCCGGCGTCATCCTGTGCATCCGCGGCGGCAAGAAAGCCGAGGCACGTGCCTGGGAAGGTGCGCATGGCCTGGAATGGGTGTTGCCCTCGCCGCCCCCGTACCACAGTTTCAGCGAGCCGCCGCCGGCCTCCGCGATCTGGCCGCACCCGTATCGCGCGGACTGAGACGGCATGAATGGCATGGCTGAGTTGGATGCGCAAAAACGGGTTCCGGGACTGACGGCAAACCGCCGTCGTGCCCGTCGCACCGCGCTGGTGTTCGGCCTGATTGCCCTGGCGTTCTACGTCGGCATTTTCTGCCTGATGCACTGGCGCCATGCCCTGTCGTGAGCGGTGTGCGCAAAGCCGGACGCGGGCATCGCAAGCTTGCCGTCAAGCTCACGGTGCTGGTGGTTGCGATGTTCGGTTTCGGCTACGCGCTGGTGCCGCTGTACAACACCCTGTGCCGGCTGACCGGATTCAACGGTCGCGGCGTGGAGACGGTTTCGGCGGCGTATGCCGGCGACGTGGACCAGAGCCGGCAGGTGCTGGTGCAGTTTGTCACCACCACCAATACCGGCCTGCCGTTCGAGTTCCGGCCCGATGTCGGCAGCATGCGGGTGCATCCGGGCGAGTTGTACGGGACCAAGTTTTACGCCCACAATCGCAGCAGCGCGACGGTGGTGGCGCAGGCGGTGGCGAGCTACGCACCGGGGCAGGCGGCCAAATACGTGCACAAGACCGAATGTTTCTGTTTCACGAAGGAAACCTTCGCGCCGCACGAGGCACGCCAGATGCCGGTCCGGTTCTACATTGATCCGGCCCTGCCGCGCGACATTTCCGTGGTGACGATTTCATACACGTACTACAACGTCACGCCGGGACACGGCGCATGAACACGAAGCAGAATGACCTGAACACGTCCGCACGCGGACCACGATTGACCTGAAACGGGAGATAGCGCATGTCAGCAGAGGCAGCACACGCCAGCGGCCATTACTACGTTCCGCACGGAACCCAGTGGCCAATCATGGGTTCCATCGGCCTGTTTACCACGGTGTTCGGTGCCGCGATCTGGCTGGAGGACATGGTCTTCGGCAAGTACCTGTTCGTGCTGGGTCTGCTCATCGTGCTCGGCATGATGTTCGGCTGGTTCGGCACCGTGATTCGTGAAAGCGAAGGCGGCATGTACAACGCCCAGGTGGACCGCTCGTTCCGCTGGGGCATGAGCTGGTTCATTTTCTCCGAAGTCATGTTTTTCGGCGCGTTTTTTGGTGCCCTGTTTTATGCGCGCGTGTTCGTGCAGCCCTGGCTGGGCGGCGGCAGCAATTCGCTGTTCACCAACCTGGTGTTATGGAAGGGCTACGAGCCGGCATGGCCGTCCAACGGGCCGGCCAACGTGGGCGGCGATTTCGAGGCCATGAAAGCCACCGGCATCGCCGCGCTCAACACCCTGATCCTGCTCACCAGCGGCCTGACCGTGACCATCGCGCACTGGGGCCTGAAGGAAGGCAACCGCAAGAAACTGTGCTGGTTCCTGCTGTTCACCGTAATCCTGGGCTTCAGCTTCGTGGTGTTGCAGGCGCACGAGTACATCGAAGCCTACACCAAGCAGAACCTGACGCTGGCCAGCGGCATCTATGGTTCCACGTTCTTCATGCTGACCGGGTTCCACGGCCTGCACGTGACCATCGGCGCCATCATGCTGACTATCATCCTGCTGCGTGCGCTCAAGGGCCACTTCAGACCCGATCATCACTTCGCGTTCGAGGCGGTGTCCTGGTACTGGCACTTCGTGGACGTGGTGTGGCTGGGCCTGTACATCTTCGTGTACTGGCTGTAAGCGAACGTCAGGGTTGATTCAATCATCCGGCGTGCGTCGTGCAATCGCGGCGCACGCCGCGTCTTTGCAGGGCGGCAATGCCGGCGTCAGTGGCCCGGTGGCGGAATCAGGCCATGCGGGTGCAGCAGCCCGGTCCAGTAGCCCAGCATGAGCAACGCGAACAGGAACAGTGACAGCGCGATGCGCCAGGTCAGCGCCTTGAGCGCGCGATTAGACTGGCCGCGATCCCTGAGCATGTAGTAGAGACCCGAGAACAAGCTCACGATGATGATCACCAGAATCACGATGACGACGAGGTTGGCGATCATGTGCGGGTTCCCGGATTGAACGATTCACGGTAGCACGCGACATGACTTCCGGCAAATGGCGCTTCCGCCCCACGTTGTGGCCGACGCTGGCGGCGCTGGTGATGTTTGCGGTGCTGATCCGTCTCGGCATCTGGCAGTTGCAGCGCGCGGAGTACAAGCGCGCGCTGATGCAGCAGTACAGCGCCAGCGAGCGCCACGCGCCCTTGGATCTGAACCGGGCGCTGACGCAGGGCGCAACCTTGCCGCGCTACCGGCACGTCACGGCGTACGGACATTACGATGCGGAGCATCAGGTCCTGTTGCAGGACATGCAGCACAACGGGCAGGTCGGTTATGAAGTGCTGACGCCGCTGGTGCTGGAACCGGGGCAGCGCATCGTGATGGTGGATCGCGGCTGGTTGCCGAAGACGCCGGACGTGCGGCGCGCGCTGTCGCTATCCGGTGCGCCGCGCACGCTCAAGGGCGTGATCGGCATCCTGCCGGTACCGGGCATCCGGCTCGGCAAGGATCGGGTCCCGACCGGCTGGCCGAAAATACTGTTGTATCCGCGTCATGCGACGCTCGCGGCGCTGTATGGCCCGGCTTTGACACGCACGGTGATCCTGCTCGACGCCGGGCAGTCCGACGGCTTCGTGCGTGACTGGAAGCCGGACGTGGGATTTCCGCCGGTGCGGCATCTGGCCTATGCGCTGCAATGGTTCGCGCTGGCCCTGGCATTGCTGGTGATCTGGATCGTGGTGAATCTGAAACGTGGGAACCGACATGGAAAACGTGAATCCGACTGAAGCCGGCGGCACGCCGCGCAAGTCACGGCGCTGGCTGCTGGTGGTGCTGTTTCTGTTGTTTGCGGCACCGCTGATCGCGGCCTGGGTGCTGTATCTCAATATCAACCGCTGGCATTTCGGCAGCACCAGTCACGGTGAATTCATCCAGCCGCCGCGCCAGCTCGCGCTGCCGACGCTGTCGCTGCCGATCGCGGGCGGCACGCTGGCGGCGGATTATTTCAAGGGACGCTGGACCCTGGTGTATGTCGGCCCGTCGCACTGCGATCCGGATTGCAGCGGCGCACTCTACAACACCCGCCAGGTGCGCTATGCGATGGGCAAGAAGATCGAGGCGGTGCAGCGCCTGTATCTGGTGGACGGCAAGCCGGCGGATGCGGAGCGGCTCACGCGCCTGCAACCGGATCTCACGGTGGCGGATGTGAGCGGTCGCGCGGGCCAGCAACTGGTGGACCGTTTCTCGGACAACGGCAGCGAACCGCCGGCCATGGGCGGCTATATCTATCTGGTGGATCCACACGGCTTCTACGTGATGCGTTACGCCACGCACGCCGATCCCAAGGGTTTGCTGAAGGATCTCCAGCGCCTGTTGGGCGGCGGCGGGGGCATGTGAAGTGAGCCGCAGTTGGTATCTGCGACTTGCGATTGCCGCCGCCGTGCTCGCCTTCGGTGTCATCGTGCTGGGCGCTTATGTGCGGCTGTCGGCCGCGGGACTCGGCTGCCCGGACTGGCCCGGTTGCTACGGTCACGTGGGTGTACCGGAGACGCACGCCGCCATCGCGCGTGCCGATGCCCTGCACCCGAACCGCCCGGTACAACCGGCGCGTGCCTGGAAGGAAATGATTCATCGCTATTTTGCCGGCACGCTGGCCACGCTGATTCTGGTGCTGGCAGTGGCCGCGTGGTGGCGCCGCGCACAAACAAAGCGTCCGGTGCTGTTACCGACACTGACGCTGCTGACGGTGGTGTTCCAGGCGCTGCTCGGCATGTGGACCGTGACCTTGCTGCTGTTCCCGCCGGTGGTCATGGGGCATTTGCTGGGCGGCTTCACCACCTTCGCATTGCTGGTGCTCATGGTCTTGCAGGGCGGTGACTGGCTGCGGTGCCGCGCCGAAGCGGGACGTTTCATGCGCGGGCTGGTTGCCGTCGCGCTGGTCGTGCTGATCTGCCAGATCGCGCTCGGCGGCTGGACCAGCAGCAACTACGCGGCCGTGGCCTGCCCGGATTTCCCCACCTGTCAGGCACAGTGGTGGCCGGCGGGCATGGATTTCCGCGACGGCTTTTCCTGGCACGGCGTCGGGCCGGATTATCAGGGCGGCATCCTGCCCCAGGCCGCGCGCATGGCGATCCACGTCACGCACCGCATTGGCGCACTGGTGACATTCCTGCTGCTGGCAGCGACCAGCCTCATGTTCGTGTTCAAGGCGCAGTCGCGCACACTCAAGTGCCTGGGTGGTTTGGCGGGTATTCTGGTGCTGGCGCAGGCGGGACTCGGTATCGGCATGATCGAACTCGGGCTGCCGTTGGCGCTGGCCGATGCGCACAATGGGGTGGCCGCGCTGCTGCTGGGCACGCTGGTCGCACTGACCTGGAGCGTGTGGAGCAGGGAGAAGTCGCATGCACACTGAGACCGAAGCGCAGGCAACCTGGCGCGATTTCTACGAACTCGGCAAACCGCGGGTGGTGATCCTGATCGTGTTCACCGCCGTGGTCGGCATGTTCCTGTCGGTGCCGGGCGCGCTGCCGCTCGACAAGTTCATTTTCGGCACCCTCGGCATCGGGCTTGCCGCATCCGCCGCCGCCGCCATCAATCACCTGCTGGACCGGCGCGCGGATGCCGCCATGTTCCGCACCCGCGGCCGGCCGCTGCCGACCGGACACGTGACCGAACGCCAGGTGCTCCTGTACGCGCTGACGCTCGCCATGCTGTCCATGATCATCCTGACCGCGCTGGTGAATACGCTGACGGCGATTCTCACGTTCTGCTCCATCATCGGCTACGCCGTCGTTTACACCGTGTTCCTGAAGCGCGCCTCGCCGCAGAACATCGTGATCGGCGGCGCCGCCGGCGCCGCACCGCCGGTGCTGGGCTGGACCGCCATCACCGACCATGTCACCGCCGCGCCGTTGTTGCTGTTCCTGATCATTTTCCTGTGGACGCCGCCGCATTTCTGGGCGCTCGCCATCCACCGTCGCGAGGATTACGCCAAGGTCGGTATCCCCATGCTGCCGGTCACGCACGGCGTGCCGTTCACCAAATTCCAGATCGTGCTCTACACGATTCTGCTGGTCGTCATCAGCATCTTTCCTGCTCTCATCGGCATGAGCGGCCTGCTGTACCTGGCCGCGGCACTGATTCTGGGCGGCATTTTCCTGTACTACGCCTTCAAACTGAAATATTCGGATGATCCCGAACTGCCGATGCGCACCTTCTGGTATTCCATCGTGTACCTGTCGGCCCTGTTCCTGGCGCTGCTGGTGGATCACTATCTGCCGCTGCTCGCACAGTTGTTCTGAATCCCGGCAATCGGGTTGTGGAACAATTTTGCCCATTCCGGGTCTCATGTGTCTGAGTCCCTGAATTGGCTTACGCTCAGGCCTGTCACACGCGAGTTT
>DASSRV010000157.1:0-2555 GCA_035701605.1 Gammaproteobacteria bacterium | reverse complement strand
GTTGTACGGCATCCAGGGTCTGTTTGCCCATGCCGCGGTGCCGTGAGATGTTTTCCAGCACCACGATGGAACTGTCCACCAGCATGCCGATGGCAAGCGAGATGCCGCCCAATGACATCATGTTGAGGGTGATGCCGCCGGCATACATGGCAATGAAGGTTGCGATCACCGATACCGGAATGGTGATGCTGACGATCACGGTGGCCCACAGGTTGCGCAGGAACAGGAAAATGACCAGCGCCGCCAGCAGGCCGCCGATGATGGCGGCGTTGATGACATCCCCGATCGCGGAGGAAATGAATACCGACTGGTCATAGACCTTGACCAGCTTCAGACCGGGCGGCAGGTTCGGCGTGATGCGCTCGATGGTGTTGCCGACCGATTTCGCCATGCTCACGGTATTGGCATCGCCGGCCTTGTAGATATCGAGCGCCACGGATTCCTGGCCATTGATGCGTGTAATTGCCTTGCGTTCCTTGAAGCCGCGCTCGACTGTCGCCACGTCTTTCAGGTAAATGGGCCTGCCGTCACGCGTCGCCACGACCGAATCGGCGATGTCCTGCACACTGCGGAATTCGTTGACGGTACGCACCAGCAACTTCTGGTTGCCCTGTTCCAGCAGGCCGCCCGAGAGGTTCACGTTCTCGGCCTGCAAGCGTGCCGCGATGTCGGCGATGGACAGCTTCAGTTCCGCCAGTTTGCCTTGATCCACCAGCACCTCGACCTCGTCTTCGAGGCCGCCGCTGACCTTGACCGCACCCACGCCGTCCACCGCTTCCAGTGCCTTGGTCAGGTCCTGATCGGCATAGGTACGCAGGAATTTCAGCTTGCGGACATCGGCATCCGGCGTATGCAGGTTCTTGAGCGTGTCCGGCACGCCGATCAGGCCGTAACGCATGACCGGCTCGGTGGAGGGGTCGAAACGCAGCAGCACCGGACGTTTGGCTTCAGTGGGTAGTTCCAGCGCGTCAATTTTCTCGCGCACGTCCACGCCCGCATAATCCATGTTGGTGCCCCAGGTGAATTCCAGCGTCACGTCCGACTCGCCGGGGCGCGATACCGAGCGTACCTGGCGTACGTTCTTGATGACGCTGACCGCTTCCTCGATGGGCTTGCTGACCAGGTTTTCCACTTCCTCGGGCGCGGCGCCGGGCAGTTCGGTGCGTACTGTCAGCGTTGGATAGGACAGCTCCGGGAGCAGGTTCAGTTTCAGGCGCGCCAGCGCCACGAATCCGAACACGATGACCGCGAGCGTCACCATGCCGATGGTGACGCGGCGCGAAGTTGCAAGTTTGACGATGCCCAGTATTTTCTGTGTATCCACGCTGGCTGCTCCGGTTCTCAATCTTTCTGGCTCAGGCCGTCCCTGCATTCATCCGCTTCATCGTCGTCAATGACGCTGAACGGTTTGAATGCCGGCAGCGTGGCTGCCAGGTGCTCCTGGATGTTTCTCAGCACGTCAACGTCGGCGCAGATTGGAAGCGCCCTCTGTTGGAATTGCTTGGCACGGGCATCGGCGTGACGTTCCACGGCGTCTTCATCCCCGCCGGCAGCGAGCAGGGCGAACGCCTCCCCAGCCACATCCATGGCGAATCCGGCGGCATCCAGGCCGAGTCTGACGGCGCGGGTTTCGATGTCATGCGTGGTTTTCGCGTATTCGCGCAATTGCGCGCGCTGTCCGGCATCCACTGCAACGGCCTTGCCGTCAATGAACAGTTCCCCATCCGACGTGATACGGGCCCTTTGTCCCGTATCGCCATCAATGACCACCTCGTCGTGTTCGAGGTGGATACCGGTCGAGTCGCCGACATGATCGCCAATGATGACAATGCGGTCGTGTCCTTCATGGGGTCGTGCCTGTGCCGTGGACGCAATCAGGGACAGTGCGGCGAAGGCCAGCAGGACAGATGTGATTCTGTTCATGGGGCGACTCCTTCTGTTTATACTTCAGGATGTTCAGACTTCGGGATTGTGTTTCTCGTTGACGGCAAGGGTTGCCGGCTGTGGCGTGTTGATTACGCTGACCTTCGCGCCGTCACGCAGGCTGTTCTGGCCGAGCGTTACCACGGTGTCCCCGGCTTTAAGGCCGCTGACGATTTCAATCTCGTTGCCGTCACTGTAGGCGGTCTTGACCGGCTGGCGGTGCGCGCTGCCGTTCTTGACGACATATACCGCGGTCTCGCCGTCTTCGGTCACCAGGGCGGTACGTGGAATCAGCAGCGTGCCGTGATGCACGTCGTACGTGATATTCACGCGGCTGAACATGCCGGGCGCAAGTTCATTCTTGACGTGACGCAATTCGACGGTGACTTTGAAGGTGCCGGTTTGTGGATCCACCACCGGGCTGATGCGCGCGATGTGGCCGGTGAAATGCTTGCCGGGTACCGCATCCGCGCTGAGCGTGGCCGGCTGACCGGCACGCAACTCGGGCAGCGCATTTTCCGGCACGTACAGCACGGCCAGCAGCGGATCGAAGTTGCTGATTACAAACACCGGCTGATTCGCCGTCAGGGTGTTGCCGGTTTTTACCAGCCGCTTGGCGACCACCCCCGCGA
>DASSRV010000156.1:0-3305 GCA_035701605.1 Gammaproteobacteria bacterium | reverse complement strand
CGAGCCTGTTGCAGGTAATCGGCGTGGCCCTGAAAGAACCCGGCGTCCGTCAGCACCGACAGGCAGGTGGCCCCGGCCCGCGCATAACTCGAGGCGATGCCCGCCACATCGAAGCGCTCGCGCAATATCCCCCGACTGGGCGAGGCTTTCTTGATTTCCGCGATGACGCCGGGATTGCCGGCGGCAATCGCGCCCGCCAGCGCGGCATGGAAACCGCGCGTCGGCATGGCCGATTGCAGTGCCGCGCGCAGCTTCGTCAGGGGTTGCGCCTCACTGCGTGCGGCCACTTCCTCGGCCTTGGCGGCAAGGATGCGGTGCAGGATGCCGGCGCGCGTGTTCATTGCGCGAGCGCCACCAGTGCGTCCAGCTTGCGTCCGGCCGCGCCGCTCGCCAGCGCCTCGCGGGCCCGTGTCACGCCCTGTTCCAGCGTGTCGCTGACACCGGCGGCGTAAATCGCCGCACCGGCATTGAGCGCCAGCATGTCGGCCGCGGCGCCGGGCGCGCCGGAAAACGCGCTGCGGATCAGCTCCAGGCTTTGCCCCGCACCCGTCACGCGCAGGCTGTCAACCGATTGACGCGGAATGCCGAAATCCTCGGGTTGCACGCGATAGCTGCGCACCAGCCCGTGCTGCAACTCCGTGACCCAGGTCGGTGCCGCGAGACTAATTTCATCCAATCCGTCCTCGGAATGCACCACCAGCACGTGCTCGCTGCCGAGCGTGCGCAGCACCTCGGCGAGGGGTTCCAGCCAGCGTTGCGCGAACACGCCGAGCAACTGGTTCGGCGCACCGGCCGGATTGGTCAGGGGTCCCAGCAGGTTGAACAGCGTGCGCGTACCGAGTTCCTTGCGCGGCCCGGCCGCAAAGCGCGCCGCCGCGTGATGTGCAGGCGCAAACAGGAACCCCAGACCGACGCGTTCGATGCACTCGACAATGCGCGCCGGCGGCAGATCCACGCGCGCGCCCATGGCCTCCAGCACGTCGGCGCTGCCGGTGCTGCCGGACATGGCGCGATTGCCGTGCTTGGCGACACGTCCGCCGGCCGCCGCCACCACGAACGCCGCCGCGGTGGAAACATTGAACAGGCCCTTGCCGTCGCCACCGGTGCCGCAGGTGTCCACCAGATGTTCGCGCGGCACCTCGACGCGCAGGGCCAGCTCACGCATCACCCGCGCCGCCGCCGCGATCTCCTCCACGGTCTCGCCCTTGGCGCGCAGCCCGGCCAGGAATCCGCCGATCTGCGTCGGCGTGGCCTTGCCGGTCATGATCTGGCGCATGGCCGCTTCCATGTCCGCGGCCGGCAGGTCTTCGCGATCCACGATGTGGCTGATGGCGTCCTTGATGTCCAATCGAATTACTTCCCAACTTGCTCACCCTCTCCCTCCGGGAGAGGGCGGGGCGAGGGTGAAAAGAACGCTTGCATCAGGAATTCCTGCCTACTGTTCCAGAAAATTCTTCAGCAGTGCGTGCCCGTGCTGCGTCAGGATGGATTCGGGGTGGAACTGCACGCCCTCCACCGCCAGCGTCTTGTGTCGCAGCCCCATGATCTCTTCCACGCTGCCGTCCGCATGCCGGGTCCAGGCGGTCGGTTCCAGGCAGTCCGGCAGGCTGTCGCGCTCGACCACCAGCGAATGATAGCGCGTGGCCTCGAAGGGATTGGGCAGGCCCGCGAACACGCCCTGTCCGGTGTGGTGAATCAGCGAGGTCTTGCCGTGCATCACCTGCTCCGCGTGGACCACGCGGCCGCCGAAGGCCTGACCGATGGCCTGATGCCCGAGGCACACGCCCAGTATCGGGATGCGGCCGCCCAGTTGCCGGATCAGTTCCAGCGAAATGCCGGCCTCGTTGGGCGTACAGGGCCCGGGGGAGATCACGATGCGCGCGGGCTCGAGCCGTTCAATCTCGGCCACCGTGAGCGCATCGTTGCGCACCACCTGCACGTCTTCACCCAGCTCCCCGAAATACTGCACCAGGTTGTAGGTGAAGGAATCGTAGTTATCAAGCATCAGTAACATGCGTTGTGCCTCGTACTTCCGCCCCGCGCAAGCGGGAGTCCGGATCCTGAATGGCCGGCGTCCGACAAAGTCCGGTTTCAAACGTGAAACGCCCGTTTCGAGCGTTCACCGCCCGGAAGCCTCGGGTCTTGTGCAGCGATGCCGGGTATTTCCCAGCGGCTCCCCGCGCACTCATGCTCCACCCTCGCCCTGCACCGTCGCCACGGCCCGCATCAGCGCCTTGCCCTTGTTGAGGGTCTCCTCCCATTCCCGCTCCGCTACCGAATCATGCACGATGCCCGCCCCGGCCTGCACGTGCAGATAGCCATCCTTGACGACTGCGGTGCGGATGGCAATCGCGGTGTCGAGATTGCCGTTCCAGTCGAGATACCCGACCGCGCCGGAATAAATGCCGCGCGCGACCGGTTCCAGTTCCGCGATGATCTCGAGCGCCCGCACTTTCGGCGCGCCGCTCACGGTGCCGGCCGGGAAACAGGCGCGCAATACGTCCAGCGGGCCCACGCCCTCGCGCAACCGGCCGCGCACCTGCGACACGATGTGCATGACGTGCGAATAGCGCTCGATCACCATGTTGTCGGTCACCTGCACGCTGCCGGTGACGCTGATCCGGCCGGCATCGTTGCGGCCGAGATCGAGCAGCATGAGATGCTCGGCGCGCTCCTTGGGGTCGGCGAGCAGTTCCCGTGCCAGCGCGGCGTCTTCGTCGGCGTCGTGTCCGCGCGGACGGGTGCCGGCAATCGGTCGCAGCAGGACTTCGCCCCGCTCCACCCGCACCAGCACTTCCGGCGAGGAGCCCACGACCCGGAACCCGCCCAGGTCCAGGTAATACATGTACGGGGAAGGGTTCAGCATGCGCAGTGCGCGATACACGTCCAGCGCTTCACCGGCAAACGGCGCGGACAGGCGCTGCGACAGCACCACCTGCATGATGTCGCCGGCATGGATGTACTGCCGTGCGCGCGCGACCGCGGCACAGAAATCATCGTGCTCGAATCCCGAGACGAATTCGCCTGCCGCGCTGCCGGAGAATCCCTGTGCCGAGGGATAGGCCAGCGGCGCACGCAACTGTGCCGCAAGATCGTCCAACCGGCGTTTGGCGGCAACGAGTGCATCCGACACGTCCGCATCCGCATGCACCACGAGTTGCAGGGTGCCGCGCAGGTTGTCGAATATCACCAGTTCGTCGGCGCGCAACAGCAGGATATCGGGACAACCCAGCGTATCCGGCTTCGATCTGCCGCGCAGCCGTGGCTCGATACCGGCCACGATGTCGTAACCGAAAAAGCCGACC
>DASSRV010000155.1:0-13519 GCA_035701605.1 Gammaproteobacteria bacterium | reverse complement strand
GTGCATCTTCTTGCCGGTCTTTTTGTGCTCGGCCTTCTTTTCCTCCGGCTTGGCAGGCGCTGCAGCGGGAGCCGGCTGGGCGGCCGGAGCCGGAGCCGGTGTGGTAGGGGCATTCTGGGCAGACGCAATGCCGGCGACGGCGAACAAGGCACCGGCGACGAAACCAACCAACAACTGACGCTTCATCTTGAGTACTCCAGTAGGTTTGTTTATATGCCACCCGACATCCATTCGACCAGGCTGTGGAATCTGTTTCCACCGCCTGCCGGCAGGAGCGGGATGAATGGCCATTCATAAATATCCTGACGTCCCTCCGTGGACACCGTAGCCTCCCTCGGGACCGAGTAACGCGGCATCCAGTTTGTCGTTGACCGGGCGAAGGGATTTTTCATACCGACGAGCTGGGCTGGCATAATGCCCGGATGAGCAGAAAAGTTCCGGTCAGCCAGTTGACCGTCGGCATGTATGTGCGGGCGCTGGACCGGCCGTGGCTGGAAAGCCCGTTCATGTTCCAGGGGTTCATCATTGAATCCCATGAGCAGATGGCGACCCTGCGCCAGTATTGCCAGTACGTGTACGTGGATGACGAGAAGGCCGTACAGGCCGCGGCCGGCCATGCGCAGGCGGAGCCGGACCCCCGGGTTGACGGCGAAGATCGCACCTCACCGCCTTCGGACACCACAATCCGGACACGGCGCATCTTCCGGCAGGACGTGCGGCGCATGCTGGGCAGCCGGGAAAAACTGCATGTCCAGTTGACGCGCATTTTTCAGGATGCGCGCTTCGGTCACAGCATAGACACGCGCGAATCGCGGTTGCTGGTCGAGGAGATGGTGGAAACCGTCACCGGCAGTCCCGCGACCGCGTTGTGGCTGACCAACCTGCAAAGCAAGCACGAGTACACGGCCAGCCATTGCCTGAATGCCTGCATCTTCTCCATTGCCTTCGGCGCGCATCTTGGGTTGTCCAAGGATTACCTGAGCGAGCTCGGACTGGGCGCATTGCTGCATGATGTCGGCAAGATGCGTACGCCGCTGTCCGTGCTCGACAAGCCCGGTGTGTTGACCGAGGATGAGTTCGACGTCATCAAGAAACACACCACTGACGGTTACAACTTGTTGCGCAAGCACAAGGACATTCCGCAGTCTGCGCTGGATATCGTGCAGCTTCATCACGAGCGTATCGGGGGGCACGGTTACCCCATGGGGCTCAAGGGCGACGAAATCCCGCAGCACGTTCGCATCGTCGCCATTGCCGATGTGTACGACGACATGACCAGTAACCGTATCTATCACGAAGGCATCCCGGGTCACGCCGGACTCAACATGATGTTCCAGTGGGCGCCGCGTGA
The DNA here is from genome assembly GCA_035701605.1 of Gammaproteobacteria bacterium. GTDB lineage: Bacteria > Pseudomonadota > Gammaproteobacteria > Natronospirales > REEB76 > DASSKW01. The sequence continues at coordinate 12,168 of DASSRV010000155.1, read as the reverse complement.
CTTCGGCGAGGATCTGATGCAGGAATTCATTCGCTGCGTCGGCATTTATCCCATTGGGAGTCTGGTGGAACTGAACACCGGGGCGTTGGGCATCGTGATGTCCACCAACAGCCTGAGTCGCCTGAAGCCGGTGGTGATGCTGCTGCGCGACCGTGACGGGCGCGACTACGAGCGGCGTCCGCTGCTCAATCTGGCGGCGCCGGCCGCACAGGAAGACCGTTTCAACTGGAAGATCACCCGGGTGGTGGACTGCAAGGATTACGGCATTGATCTCGGCCATATCGCCGAGCAGGAAGCCCTGCTCTAGACGGTATGGTGAGGATTACACCACGCCTGATGCTGGATGAGCGCGAGCTTGAATTCCGTTTCGTGCGTGCTTCCGGGCCCGGTGGCCAGAATGTCAACAAGCTGGCGACTGCCGCCGAACTGCGTTTTGATGTCAACGCCAGCATCAGCGTGCCGCAGGCTGTCAAGCAACGGCTGCGGCTGCTGGCCGCAAACCGCATCAATCATGACGGCGTGCTGGTCATCAGTGCGCAGCGTTTCCGTACCCAGGAACGGAATCGTGCGGATGCGCTGGAGCGGCTGGTGACGCTGTTGCGGCGCGCTGCTGTCGTGCCCAAGAAACGGCTTGCGACACGTCCGAGCGCCGCTTCCAGGCGACGCCGGCTCGAGGGCAAACGGCGGGTGGCGGACAAGAAGCGCTTGCGCCGCCGGGGTCCGGAAGACTGAGGTATGAAAATGCCGGCTTGACGCCGGCATTTTCATTTTCAGGTCAGGCTGTATCCTGATTCCTTCAGGCGGCTTTTGCCATCTTGCTGTTGCGGTAACCGTAGAAACCGTACACCAGCAGCCCGATGATCAACCAGATGAAAAACACCATCCAGGTGAAGCCCGGCAGGAACAGCATCAATGCGATGCAGCAGAATACCCCGAGTGCCGGGAACAGCGGCGTGAACGGCGTTTTGAAGGGACGCGGCAATTCGGGGTGCTTGTAGCGCAGCCAGATGACGCCGGCGCATACCACCGTGAATGCGGCCAGTGTGCCGATGTTGACGAGGGTGGCGAGCTTGTCAATCGGCGTGAAACCGGCCACCACCGCCATGAGCACGCCGCTGATGACGATGATGCGGATCGGCGTGCCGGTCCGCTTGTTCACGGAAGCAAACACCGGCGGCAGCAACCCATCGCGGGACATGGCGAGAAAGATGCGGGTCAGGCCGAAGAACAGCACCAGACACACCGTGGTCAGACCGGCAATCGCACCCACTGCCACAAGTCCGGCCATGCCCCTGACGTCAAGCTGGATCAGCGCATCGGAAATGGGCGAAGGGGTGTTGAGCGTCGAATAGGGAACGATGCCGGTAAGCAGACCGGATACCGCGATATAGAGCAGGGTGCATATCACGAGCGAGCCGATGATGCCGATGGGCACGTTGCGCTGCGGATTGCGGGTTTCCTCCGTCGCGGTGGAGACCGAATCGAAGCCGATGTAGGCGAAGAACACCGTGGCGGCGCCGGTCATGATGCCGGTCCAGCCGTAAGCCGGGCCGTTGGCGGGATCGTTGAGCGCATGTGCGGCACGTTCCGGTATGAACGGATGCCACAGTTCAGGGTTGATGAAGAACAGCGCAACACCGATGAAAATCAAGAGCACGATGAGTTTGATCGCCACCATGACGCCGTTGAAACGCGCCGACAGCTTGGTGCCGATGCACAACAGCACCGTCACCACGGCCACGATGAAAATGGCCAGTACATTGACCGTACCGCCCACGCCGGGTGCGGCAGTGATCGCAACCGGCAGGTGGATGCCCATCGCGGTAAGCGCGTTGTTCATGTACCCGGACCAGCCCACGGCCACTGTGGACACACCGAAACCGTATTCCAGGATCAGGTCCCAGCCGATGATCCAGCCGATGATTTCACCGAGGGTGGCGTAGCCGTAGCCATAGGCGCTTCCGCAACCGCCGATGGTGGAAGCGAGTTCCGCATAGGACAGGGCGCTGAACGCGCAGGCGATACCGGCGGCCACGAACGACAGCACGATGGCGGGTCCGGCGTGCAGGGCGGCGGCTTGCCCGGTGAGCACGAAAATGCCGGCACCGATGACGCAGCCGATGCCCATCAGGGTCAGGTCAATGGGCCCCAGCACCTTGCGCAGGCCGGTTTTTTCGCCGTCGTCCACGACCGGCTTGGTACGGAATATGCTCATGACTGGTTTTTCCTCATGTCGGGGAGCGGGAGGCTCCGTCGGGGTGTATGCCGAAACCCTGAAATCCGGCTTCCTGCCCGGGACGTGATGTGCGGGGGACTCTGCCGCCGGCACGGGGACTGGCGGATATTAGACGACAGGCTGTGCCGGAACAACCGTATGGCTCAGGTTTCGCCGTCATGGCGACCCGGCGTCACGCTGTCCGGGTGCAGGATGATGGTGCCGGACGCCTCCTGCAACTGCACGGATTCCACACGCAGTCCGGCCAGTTGCGCAAAACCATGCCAGCGGTCGGCACCGGTGCGGCTGTATTCGAATCCGTAGCGGCGCACGATCTCCACGCCTCCACGTTCGCTGCGCTGCACGCCGAGATTGTCGAGCGCCACGGTCTCGTCGAGGAATTGCAGGTCGAGATCTCGGCACAGCCGGTGACAGACCCGGATCACCCTGTCACGCGCCCGCAGACTGTCGTTCCAGAACCAGGCGGTGCCGGCCAGTATCGCAAGCAATGCGACCGCAAACAGGCTGGCAAGATCCGGATACACGTCACGCGCCGCTCATGTGGATGCGGTTGCGGCCGGCGTGTTTCGCGGCATACAAGGCCTGATCGGCAGCTTTCAGTACACTCCAGGGGTCCGTGCCGTCGTGCGGAGCATGCGCCATGCCGATGCTGACCGTGACCGCAAGCGGGCCGGTTGCCTGCGGTTTGCCTGTGTCGGCGCCTTCTTCCTGTGCACGGCGCTGGCGGTTGCGCATTTCGAATCTGCAATTTTCGATATCGCTGCGCAGCGCTTCAAGCACCGGCATCACTTCATGCGCCTCTTTCGCGAGATACAGGATGCAGAATTCCTCCCCGCCATAGCGGAAGGGCCTGCCGCCCCCCGCGTTCTTTTGTAGACGCGAGGCCACGAAGCGCAATACATGGTCACCGACATCGTGTCCGTGGTTGTCGTTGAAGCGCTTGAAGTGATCCACGTCCAGCATGGCGATGACATGCGGCCCGGCGATCTGCCGCATTTGCTCTTCCAGCGCGCGCCGTCCCGGCAACCCGGTGAGCGTATCCAGGTAGGCCATGTTCCAGGATTGCTGGATGATGGCGTGACCGAAGCCGGCGGCGATGGCGGCACCGAACGCCGTCATGCCGGCGGCATCCTGGCGGTGCAGGATCACCGCGCCCGCGAGCAGCGCGAAAAAGAAGGCGGCCAGTTCCGCGCTGTGCCGCTGGATCAGGCGATCATTGAGCAGCAGCAGGCCGGTGGCGAACAGCAGCCAGCCCGGTTGCGTGACGGGTGTGTGTGAAAATACCGCGAGTTGCGTAAACTTGACGTGCAGCGCCGCAGCCACCGGGGCAGCCTGGAATCCGGCCAGTGCCGCAATGACAAGCACCTCGATGCCAAGCAAACCAAACCGCGTGGCGCCGTAGCGGCTGAACACGCCGCGCTCCGGGCTGAAGCAGAACACCAGCAGATTGACCGGCACCAGCAGGCACAATGTACCGTTGAGCGTGGCGCGTGTAACCGGATTTCCGGTCTGGGTCATCAGCAGCACACCGCCACACAGCCCCAGCAGCGTGAGCAGCGCGAAGAAGATGCGACTGTGATTGAATTGCAGGCTGAGCGCCAATGCCAGCAACAGGATGATGCCGCTGACGATTTCCGCAGCGAGCAGGGCAGGCGCGGAAAATCGTGCGACATGAGGCGTAAGCAGTGCCGCCATGACGAACAGCACCATCCCCGGCAGCAAGGTATAAAGCACCCCGACCAGGGTTCTCATGCGTACCAGTGTCCGCGCAACGGGGACGGCGCGGTGCGCTGCGGCTTCATGCGCCCATGATCTCGAGTTCCGCATGCACGGCATGGACTCCGGGAACGTACCAGCAGTCATACACGGCCATGTGAAGTTGTTCCTGACTGTGTACCGTGCCGGTCAGCGTAACGGTACGGTCTTCAACACGCGCACGGATGTTTTCGGCATGCAGCAGCGGGTCTTTTTCCAGCACCATCAGGATGGCGTCGCTGATTTCGTCGTCGTTATCCTGCTCGGCCGGTTGCACGCGCAGGTGGTTGTGTACGTCGCAGGTGCCCGGCACCCACCAGGTGATGACTTCGGCGAGCCTGCGATGCGACAGGCTGCCGAGCATGCCTTCCAGGCGCACCACGCTGTCCTCAACCGAAACCCGGATACTGTTGCCGGCAACCACGACAGTCTGCATGGGCATGGGGTGCACGCCGATGTCCCGGAACGCAGGCTCCTGGGACAGCGCATTCACCACCGCATCCAGCAGGGCCTTGCCGGTACGACGCTGGCCCGGGCGCAAGCGCAGGCAGTCCTCGATGTCGGCGTGTCCCGAAATCCGGATCGCGATGCGGCGCGCCTTGCGTTTGGCAACGATGTTGGCGACTTCGCCCTCGAGCCGCAGACGCATGCCCTGGCTGACCCGGATCGGGGAGTCGTGCAGGTTGATGTCGGTATCCTTCTCGAACGCCGCGAGCAGCACGGTTGGCAGGTCTTGGGAGTGTGGCATGACAGGTTCCGTCGGCGCCGGCCTCGAATGGGCATGCCGTTAGGGTGGCGCGGGCGGCAGAGGTTTTCAAGTACCGCATGACGTGTGATGATGGCGGCGCATGACCGGGAACCGCAGCGCACATCACGACATCCTGCCGCCCTACAACCTGCGTGCCGCAGTGCGGCATCTCAAGCGCAGCGATGCGACCCTGGCCGCCATGGTGGAACGCATCGGGCCGTGCCGGTTGCATCTCTATGAACGGAGGAATCCGTTCGAGGCCCTGCTGCGCAGCATCGTGCACCAGCAGCTTTCGGGCAAGGCCGCCGCCACCATCCATGCGCGTCTGGTGGCCCTGCTTCCGCATGGCCTGACGGCAGGGCACCTGCTCGAGTTGCCGGAGCGGGCGCTGCGCGGCGCCGGGCTGTCACGCAACAAGGTGCTGGCGGTCCGGGATCTGGCACACAAAACCCTGGCGGGCGTGGTGCCCGGGCAGGGTGGACTGGACGGCCTGCATGATGACGAGATCGTCGAGCGCCTGATCGCGGTGCGTGGTGTCGGCCGCTGGACAGTCGAGATGCTGCTGATTTTCACGCTGGGGCGCCCGGACGTGCTGCCGCTGGATGATCTCGGCGTCCGCAAGGGGTTTCGTGTGACCTATGGCATGAAGAGATTGCCGGCGGCATCCACCCTGCGGCGTACCGCACGATGCTGGGCACCCTACCGCTCGGTGGCAAGCTGGTACCTGTGGCGTGCGGCGGAACTTGGCTGATTGTTCGGACCACCGGGAACGATTCGACTGAATTGGACGGGCCCATGAGCGCTCCCTATCCACACCTGCTCGCGCCGCTGGAACTCGGTTTTGTCACCCTGCCGAACCGGGTGCTGATGGGCTCGATGCACACGGGACTCGAGGATCGCGCGCGCGATTACGACAGGCTGGCCGCGTATTTTGCGGAGCGCGCACGTGGCGGTGTGGCGCTCATGGTGACGGGCGGCATCGCACCCAACCTGCGCGGCACCCTGGCGCCGTTCGCCTCCCGGCTCTCCTGGCGCTGGGAAGTGCCGCGCCATCGCAAACTGACCCGCGCAGTGCACGCCGAGGGCGGCCGCATCTGCATGCAGATCCTGCATGCCGGACGCTACGCCTTCCATCCGTTCTCAGTCGCGCCGTCGGCGGTGAAATCGCCCATTACGCCGTTTACGCCGCACGCGCTCAGCGTGCGCGGCATTGAGGGGCAGATTCGCGATTTTGTGCGTTGCGCATCGCTGGCGCGAGAAGCCGGATATGACGGCGTGGAAGTGATGGGCTCGGAAGGCTATTTCATCAACGAGTTCACGGTGCCGCGCAGCAATCGCCGCACCGATGCCTGGGGTGGCACGCTGGAAAACCGTCTGCGCCTGCCGATCGAGATCGTGCGTCGTACACGCGCGGTGCTGGGCCGCGATTTCATCATCATCTACCGGCTCTCGATGCTGGATCTGGTGGAAAACGGCAGTGCCTGGCCGGAAGTGGTGGCGTTGGCGCAGGCCGTGGAAGCGGCCGGTGCCACTCTCATCAACACCGGGATTGGCTGGCATGAAGCGCGCGTGCCGACCATTGCCACCAGCGTGCCGCGGGGCGCGTTCACCTGGGTGACGCGCCGGCTCAAATCGCAGGTGCGCGTGCCGCTGATCACCACCAATCGTATCAACATGCCGGACACCGCCGAGCGGATTCTGGCTGCGGGGGATGCCGATATGGTGTCCATGGCGCGACCGTTGCTGGCGGATCCGGCCTGGGTGCGCAAGGCGCGCGAGAACCGCGCGGATGAGATCAACACCTGCATCGCCTGCAATCAGGCGTGTCTGGATCACGTGTTTGCCGGCAAGCGCGCTTCCTGTCTGGTGAATCCGCAGGCGTGCGCGGAAACCGAGCTGGTCGTTACGCCGGCCACCGAGCCGAAACGGATCGCAGTGATCGGCGGGGGGCCGGCGGGCCTGTCGGCTGCCCTGACAGCCGCGCGTCGCGGACATCGGGTGACGTTGTTTGAGGCTGCGCCGGAACTCGGTGGCCAGTTCAACATGGCCAAACGCATTCCGGGCAAGGACGAATTTGCCGAGACCTTGCGCTACTTTCGACGGCAACTCGCGCTATTGAACGTGGAGATCCGGTTGGGCCTGCGCGCGGAAGCCGCCGATCTTCTCAAACAGGATTTCGATGCCACGGTGGTGGCCTGCGGTGTGGTCCCGCGGCCTGCCGGTATTCCGGGTGAAGACCGCGCCAACGTGCTGAGCTACAGGCAGGTTCTGGAAGAACTGCGCCCGGTCGGCCGGCGCGTGGCCATCGTGGGGGCGGGTGGAATCGGCTTCGATGTGGCGGAATTCCTGACCCAGCCGGCGGTATCCGAAGCCGGTGTCGTGGCGGATTTCCTGCGTGAATGGGGTGTGGACACGGCCTTGCAGGCACGTGGCGGCTTGCGGCCGGCAGAGCCGGCACGGCAGGTACGCGAAATCCATCTGCTGCAACGCAAGCCGCCGCCACTTGGCAAGGGGCTGGGCCGGACCACCGGCTGGATTCATCGCCTGAATCTGCGTAACAGACGTGTCAACATGCTCGGCGGTGTCGAATACCTGCGCATTGACGAGGCCGGTCTGCATATCCGTGTGGCTGGCGACGTGCGCGTGCTGGAAGTGGACACGGTGGTGATCTGTGCGGGACAGACAAGCCAGCGTGCGCTTTATGAGCAGTTGATTGCAGCGGGCAAGGAGGCGCACCTGATTGGTGGTGCCCGGCTGGCGGCCGAACTGGATGCCAAACGTGCAATTGATGAAGGCATGCGCCTGGCGTTGACGCTTTGAGAACGGAAAATACCGGTAATTCGTGCGCCAGACATGGATAAATGCGGTGCGAGCGTCTATTATTTTCCAAAGGCTCCGGTCCGTGCCGGAGCCGTGTCATCACATACTCGGGGACGAAAAATGAGCAAGTGTCCGGTTTTGCGTCATACGGCCGGGATGGGCCTGTGCGTTGTGTTGCTGCTGGCAGCAGGATGCTCGTCGAGCAAGCCTTATACGCTGGTCGCGCAGACTCTGCCGTTGACTCAGAGCCGCGTCGTGGCTGCCACCATAGATGTGAAAGGCAGGGCCTGTACGGTGCGCGTCATGATCAGCGACACAACCAAGGTATGGACGCCGGTGTGCACCGTGCTCAAGGACCAGAGTGGGTTCAAGAGTTTCAACATCGGTGGTACCCAGGTGGATTTCGGCGCGGTACCGAGCGGTTTCAAGGTTCTGAGTGCCAGCCTGCCCACGATCCCCGCACCGTCCACGGCCGCGGCACCGGCCGCCGCCAGCGTCAAGGTGGCAGCGGCAGCAGCAAAGCCCGCCGCCGCACCTGCACCAGCCCAACCCGCGCTTGCGCCGGCTGTATTTCCCGAGGAGTGGGGCCTTTCCCTGTACCCCGGGCGCGTCAGTTTGCAAGGGCAGAATCTGGGTTTCCTGATTACCTCGGCGAAGCTCGATATCCAGGGCAGCAATGGTCAGCTTGATGTCACATTCAAGGCCAGTTATTCACCGCTGCATCTGGATTGCACCGTGCTCACCAATTCCCATGGTGATTTCCATCTGATATTCAACCCTGCCGAGGCATCACGTCTCACCGGCGGCGGCAACTACAACATTCAGCTGGTTTCGGAAGGCAGCAGTATCACGGGCAACATCTGGGATTCTCACGGCTTCGATTCCTGGACCCCGAGCCTGCCGCCGCAATGGGTGGCAACGGAGGTTTCCGCGGACTGAGATCAAGGCGGCTCGCGAGGCGGGCCGTTTTACTCAACCGGCCTGAGCGGCAACTGCCGGGTATCCGCATGCCTGTGCCGCTCCGGCAATGCGTTGCGCAGTTTTTCCAGAGCACGTTGCGCATCCGCACGATACGATGTCAGTTTCCCGCCGTAGAGGTGCATGACGCGCGTAGGTTTGCCTGCATCCGTAACCAGTTGCATCTCGCGTGAGCGCCCGAAAGCCCGTTCGTTCCCACCTGGCAGTACCCGCAAGCCTGCAAACGCGCCGATCAGGGAGGGGCGTGCAGCAGGAAAATAATGTGCAACGACGGTTTGCAGATAGGCAATCTCCTCCGCAGTCGGTGCGGCTTTTTCGGGTTCCGCTTGCGTGAACGGCGTTTCAGTGGTGCCCACCAGGGTTTGCTCACGCCAGGGCATGACGAACACGGCACGCTGGTCCTGCGGCGCTTCCAGGTAGTAAATGCCGTGGACCAGCGGTTCGCTCAGCAGGATATGTGCCCCCTGGACAAGCTCAACGGCGGGTTGCGGTGCATGCGGTGTGATTTTCATGGCGACCCGTGTCGCCCACGGGCCAGCCGCATTCACCAAGGTGCGTGCACGCAGTTGCGTGGTACGTCCGTTTTGCCGATAGCGGATATCGCAGCCATCCGCGTGGACCTCCGTATCAAGAAAACACGCAGCCTCCAGTATTTCCGCTCCCAGCGAAGCAGCGGATGCCATGACGGCACGTGTCAGAAGCGCATCGTCAGTCTGGGCATCTTGATAGCGGAAGACGGCACGCAGCCCGTCGCGCCGCAGACCATCCGACATGGTGCGTTCCGAAACGGCAACCCGTGAAAAGCGTTGATTCGGTTTGAGACCACCCAGCAGGGCGTAGAGGCTGAGGCCCGCGCGCACCTTCCAGGGGCGGCGCCGGCTGCTCCGGTACAGCGGGATCAGGAAAGGTCTCAGTTTCACCAGATCCGGTGCGATGCGCAGCAATGTTTCCCGCTCGGCGAGACATTCCCGTACCAATCCCAACCGGAACTGTTCCAGATAGCGCAACCCGCCATGGATCAGCTTGCTGGAGCGGCTTGATGTGCCGGACGCGATGCTGGATTGCTCCAGCACGAGTACGCGATGCCCCGCTGCCGCAGCCGCCTGGGCGACCCCGACGCCGTGGATGCCTGCGCCGATGACGATGACATCGTAATCCGCGTGTCCGGTCACCGTGACGCCCGTGTTCTGCAGGCTGCCAGCATTTCAGCGATGGCATTGGTTTCCACCAGCGCGGCACCCTGCTGCAGCAAGCTGCGCGCAAGTTCCGGATCCTCGGTGTGATACACCGCCCATTGCCAGTTTCCGGTACAGGCAGGGTACAGCATCGGGAAACATTCAAGCGAGGTGAACAAGAAATCCGGGCGCAGCCTTGCCGATACGGAGGCCGTGGTTTCCGCGCGTTCTTCCGTCACCCAGCCAATGCTTGGCGCTCCCAACGTACGCATCCGTTCCACGCACTCGGCGTTGAACGAGATAACCGTGGCATTGACCGGGCAGGCATGCAGTTCGGCCATCACCGCCTCGGTCACCGGCGCGAGGCCGAAATGCGCGATGCTTTCCTGCTTGATCTCGATGAAAGCGTGCACATCGGAAGATTCAGCGGCGAGCAGGGTGAGGACACTGGACAGGCGGGGCAGCGGTGTTGCCCGGAAACGGGTACCGAAGCGTGTCGGCTCACCGACATCCACGGTATCGAGTTCAGTTGCAGTCAAGTCCATGACTCGTACGTTGCGCCCGGCGGTACGCACCAGATCGGCGTCATGACACAGCACCGGAACGCGATCCCGGCTCAGTTGCAGATCGAATTCCACATGACGTGCGCCGGCGCGAATCGCGGCTTCGATACCCGACAAGCTGTTTTCCGGATAACGCAAGGGATATCCCCGATGCGCAACCAGGGCGGGATTGCCGGACTGGTTCATGGAAAAGCCGATGCCGGGAAGGATGCCTTACTCGTATCTTAGCGCATCAATCGGGTCGAGTGCCGCGGCTTTTGCGGCGGGAGCAATGCCAAACAGGACGCCGACGCCGGCAGAAAAGCCGAATGACAGGGCCACGGCCCACCAGGGGACGTAAGCGGCGCGGAATGCCGGTACCGCGTGCGCGATGAGCATGCCGATGCCGTATCCCAGCAGCAGACCGATCAGCCCTCCCAGTACCGCGAGGGTCACGGCCTCGATCAGAAACTGCAAGAGGATGTCGTTTCGGCGTGCACCGAGGCTTTTCATGATACCGATCTCGCGCGTGCGCTCGGTCACCGACACCAGCATGATGTTCATGATGCCGATGCCGCCCACCAGCAGCGAGATGGCCACAATGCCACTCAGGATCAGCGTGATGGAATCCAGCACGCTGGTGAAATTGCCAAGCAGTTGCTGCGGCGTCTGAATCTTGAAATCGTCATCCTGGCCGGCTTTGAGGTTGTGGTTGCGGCGCAGCAATTGCGTGATCCTCGCCACTACCGCATCCATCTGCGTAGTGTCATTGACCTTGAGCTGGATCGCGATGTCCGGAATCGCGGCCGCCCCTTGCAGGCTGAGTGCAGTACCGTACGGCACGATGATCTGATTGTCCTGATCGAAACCCAGTATCTGTCCCAAGGGGTGCAACACCCCGATTATCTTGAACCACTGCCCGGAAATCTGCACGAATTCCCCCAAGGGATCCTTCGGCAGATGCAGCTTCGAAATCAGGGTGATGCCGATGACCGCCACGTGCCGGTGTCGCAGGTCGTCCTGTGGGGTAATGAAGCGCCCGTGATCCGGATACGTGCTGTTGTTGATGGCGTATTCCGGGGTGGTGCCCAGTACGCGGCTGTTGGTGGACTGGTTGCGATACTTGATCTGATTGAAAAACCGGCCCACCGGCAGGATCGGACTCAACCCGCTGATGCCGGTGATGCTGTGCTGGATGCTGAGCAGGTCATCCGGGGTGATCTTGGCGACCTTGCCGGCCAGCCGATCCTTGCGTGGCAGATAGGCCTGGATAGTAAGGCTGTTGGCGCCAAGTCCCTTGAATTCGCTGACGATGGAATTGCTGAAACCCTGGATCAGCGATACCACCGCAATGACCGCCATCACGCCGATCACGATACCCAGCATGGTGAGGAAACTGCGCATGGTGTGCGCACGAATCGCATCGAATGCGGAGCGGATGCTTTCCATCAGCGTATACATGCTTGCGCCTACTCGTATCGCAACGCATCAATGGGATCGAGGGCGGCCGCCTTGGCTGCGGGCGCAATGCCGAACAGCACGCCAACTCCCCCGGAAAACCCGAATGCCAGCGCTACTGCCCACCACGGCACGTGTGCACCGAGGAATGCCGGTACCGCATGTGCAATCAGTGTGCCGATGCCGTAACCCAGCAGCAGCCCTATTACGCCGCCGAACAGCGACAGGATGACCGACTCGATGAGGAACTGCATCAGGATGTCGTTGCGACGCGCTCCCAGGCTTTTGCAGATGCCGATTTCACGGGTGCGTTCGGTCACCGACACCAGCATGATGTTCATGATGCCGATGCCACCCACCAGCAGCGAGATGCTCGCGATCGCGGCGAGCAGCAGCGTCATGACGTCGGCCGTGCCAGACGCCGCCTGCGCCAGGTCGGTCTGGTTCCGCACCTCA
>DASSRV010000154.1:0-2640 GCA_035701605.1 Gammaproteobacteria bacterium | reverse complement strand
CTGATTACCCACGAATACACCCACGTGCTGCAACTCGACAAGGCCAGCGGCGCACCGCGGGTGATGCGCCACATATTCGGACGCTTCCCGCTGCTGTTCCCCGGCAATTTCCAGCCCACCCTGTTCCTGGAGGGGCTGGCGGTGTACAACGAAACCGATGCCGCGCGCGGCGTCGGGCGTGGCCAGGGCGCGCAGTACGGCATGATGATGCGCGCCGAGGTGGACAGCGGCGTGCGGCCCTACGATCAGGTCACCATGACGGGCGTCAGCTTCTGGCCGGGGGGCACGTTGCCGTATCTGTACGGCGTGAATTTCTACCAGTACGTCGCGCAACGCTACGGCGAGCCGACTCCATATCGTCTGGTGGACAATTACAGCCACCAGATTGTGCCGTTCCTGACCAACATGAATCTGGATCACGTGCTGGATGCCGATGACGTGGAGGATATCTGGCGCGACTTCGGCGATTTCCTGCGCGAAAGCTATCGGGCGACGCCGGGCGTCGGCACCGGCGAGGCGCTGGTGCAGGGTGTGCGACTCACGCATTACGGCTATCGCACCGCTTCGCCGGTTGCCGCGGATGACGGCAGTGTGTATTTCATCCGCCAGGATGCCTACCACGCCCCGGCGGTGATGCGCTGGCGTGCCGGCGACATCACGCGGGTTGCCGACATTTATGCCACGCCCGCACGGCTGGACTGGAACCGGCATGCTGGTCTGTTGCTGTCGCGTCCGGAAGTCTGCGACGATTACGATTTCTACTTTGACCTGTACCGCATTGATCCCGCGGATGGCGACGTGACCCGACTCACGCACTGTGCGCGCTATCACAATGCCGCGTGGTCTCCGGACGGCACGGCCATTGTTGCCAGCCGCCTGGATGGCGCGCACAGCAGTCTGGTGCTGCTGAATGGCTCGGGCGAATTGCAGACCACGCTCTGGGATGCGGAGGACGGCGCGATTCTCGGTGCGCTCGACTGGTCGCCGGATGGCACAAGCATTGTCGCTTCGGTATGGCGCAGGCATCGCGGCTGGGCAATCGAGCTGTTCGATCCCGGCACGCATCGCTGGCGCGTGCTGGCCCTGCAACGGGACGCGAGCCAACCGCGTTTCACGCCCGATGGCCGTGCGGTGCTGTTCACGTCCGCGCAGGGTGGCGTGTTCAATCTGCGGCGCGTGGACATCGCGGACGGCACCAGTGTGACGCTGACGCGCGTGCGCAGCGGGGCATTTGCGCCGGCACAGGCACCGGACGGTACGCTGTTTTACATTGGATACAGTGCCGAGGGATTTGATCTCCATTCCCTGCCTGCTGTCGAAGCCCTGCACGAACCGGTCGGCTTGGTGGAACATGCGGGCATGCACGCCGCTCCATCGGTCGCACCGGTCGAGACCACGGCTGTGCGCGACTATTCGCCGTGGGCAAGCCTCACGCCGCGCTACTGGTTTCCGGAGTTGGCCATCGGACCGGATCAGGGGCTGCTGGGCGTCTCCACTTCCGGGCAGGACAGCCTCGGCATACACGGCTACGCCGCCGATGTGCATCATGAATTCGTCCACAATCTGAACGGCGGGGATTTCATCTACACATTCTCCGACCGCTTCCAGTTTGCACTGGGACGCAGTCACGAGTTTTCAGATACCTCGGACAACAAATACCTGTCACGTATCCGTCGCAAGGATGCGGCGGAATTCGTGGCATCGTACCCGCTGCTGTCTGCCACGGCGCACGCGCTGGACGTGGACGCGGGCCTGCATCGCGAACACGATCACGATGTGTATGCCAACATCGCTCTGACGCCGCCGCCCGTGGGGGCGGCGGAATTCAGCAGCACCGTGGCCGGTATCCGGCTGGCCTGGAACAACGCGCATCGCTGGCCGGTTTCGGTCAGCCCGAACGACGGGCGTCGCGTGCAGCTGATTGCGGAAACCGGCCGTGGTCTGCCGGGGGATTTCCCGGGCAACGCTTACCGCATGGACTGGAATGAATACCTGCGTACCGGCCGGGAATCCGTGCTCAAGTTGCGTTACACCGAGGCGTATGCCACGCGGGATGCCGAGCCCTACGTGCTGGGCGGCACCCGCGACACCGGTGCCGGCACGCTGTTGCAGAATTTCGTGTTCGGTCAGCGTGGTTTTGCCCTGCGCGGTTATCCGGACGGCGCATTCTCCGGTTATCGCATGCGCATCGAGGGATTGGCGTGGCAGGTCCCGATCCTGCACCCGGAACGCGGTTTCATCACCGTGCCGTTCGGTCTGCATCAGTTGTCCGCGCAGGTGTTCGTGGAGCGCGGCAGCGCCTGGAACGAGGGCGGCTCACCGGCGCGCTACTACAACAGCGTGGGGCTGGAAGCGGATGCGGCGCTCAACCTGCTGTATCTGCTCAATTTCAATCTGGGCCTCGGTGTTGCGCACGGCACCAGTCCGGGCGGGGAAGACCAGCTCTACGTGCGCCTGACTCTGCCGTATTGACCGGGTGCCGGGAAAGAGTCACGCTGTCGTTTCGCGGCGTGACGGATGCCGGCGCCATGATTTTCCTTGGGCCTTGCTGTTTTCATTGGTTTTCCGCACGGCTTGCTTCAATAGAAGCAGAGCCCGGATTCAGTTTTCGCTGATCCCGACTCCGATTTCGATAACGGA
>DASSRV010000153.1:0-2008 GCA_035701605.1 Gammaproteobacteria bacterium | reverse complement strand
GCCTGATCAGATTTTTTGCCTGAGGAATCGCGTGACCCCAAGCCGCGCATACAGCGAGACGGGGGCTTTGTTGGATCCGCTGACAAAATTGGAATGATATGTAGTCGCGGAGTTTTCGAGGTGGGGGTTCGCAGATTCGATCGAACTAAGGGCATTCGGGCTTCAAGGGGAGTCGTGGCACCGGGGCGATCTTCCCGATGGCTGTAATGCGCATAATATATATTATGTTCATTTAAGGGTGTCGAAAACTGGGAGCTGGAATCCGAGCCATGCTCTTCTCATGCTGTAGTAATTCTATATTTATCAATATTTTAAGAGCTGTTTTTTGACAATTAGTAGAACTTCGTGAAACCTCTGGGCTGTATGAGCCATTCTTGCCGGCACTCCGCGTAACCTCATGGCCCAGGGAATCCATGTGCCGATCAGCGTGGAGATCACCGCGATTACGTAAACCCTGTCAGCGTCGTTTACAATGCGGCTACACAAGGGCTGATGGCGACACACCGCGATGGTAGAAGAAAAGCGCGCCTTCGACAGGATCCAGACCGAGCATTCCATCAAGATCGTGGCCGCGGATGGCAGCACTTTTCCCGCCATCGCCTCCAATATCTCGCTGACCGGCATGTTGATTCTGTGCGACGAGCCGACCTTGAACAGGATCACACCCCACGGGGCCGCGACCACCACCGCCCAGGACGTGCATGTCCGGGTCAGGATGGTGCTGCCGGACGTGCCGGACAGCCGCAGCAAGTTGGGCCTGTTCGGGCGGATCATTTCGGTCCGGACCGGCGGCAATACCGATGAGTACCGGATCGGGATCCAGTTCACTGATTACGAGGCGGGCAGTTACAACGCCCTCGAGCTGTATATAGATAGCCGGCTCTAGCCTGCGACTTGTCCGCATCCAGCCGCTGTTACAACAGATGCGAAAGCCAGGAGTCATTCATGGACCATTCCATGACCACCACGAGCTTCGAGTTGCCCGGATACCGGATTACGCGTTCGCTGGGGGTGGTACGGGGCATTACCGTGCGCTCGCGCAGCGTGATCGGCACTTTCGGGGGCGCGCTCCAGACTCTGTTCGGCGGCAACATCTCGCTGTTTACCGAACTGTGTGAGAAAGCGCGTGAAGACGCGTTCGACATGCTGCTCAAGCACGCCGAGGAATTGGGCGGCAATGCGGTCATCGGCGTCCGCTATGACGCCAACGAACTGATGCAGGGTGTGTCGGAAGTGCTGTGCTACGGCACCGCGGTGGTGGTGAGTCGCCTCTGAAACCGGAGCCGCACTCAGGTGCGTGACGGTTTGATCTCGATGGCAAGCGGCTGCTTGCTGCCCCGTTTCCAGACCGCCTTGCCCTGTGGTTCCCCCGCCTTTGGCATGGGTGAGCCATCCCTGGATACCCTCGCAACCACTTCCAGGACCTTGAAACGCCCCAGACTGCGGCCGGCCACCATGGCATCCTGATCGCCCAGCGTGGTGGTCAGCGGCAGATCGCGCACCGTGAAGCGGCGCACGGCGAGCGGCGGCCCACCCTGCTCCCCTTCCGGTCTGGCAAACACGAATACCGTGGCGCCGGCATCCAGCTTTTTCTTCAGCGACGGGTTCAGCGTTACGCGCAGGTGCAGGATGGTGGCTTCATGCGCTGGTGTTGCGGGCGACACGCTGCCACCGGCTTCCTTGATGTAATTGACAAGGATGGCACTGTATTTTGGGGGCAGACCTTGGCGCAGGAGGGCCTGCCAGCGCGTCACCGCCAGTGCGTTGTCACCGCGTTGCGATGCCGCGAGACCGCCGTACCAGAGCGCCTTCTGGTTGTCCGGGGCAAACTTGAGCACGTTTTCAAAGACCGGTGCGGCGCGCTGCATGAAGTGATCCGGATCGGCCAGCGCCAGCGCTTCGCCATAAGCAGACAATACTTCGGCATTGCCGTCACCAGCAAGTTTGCGCGCGTGCGCAAGCGCCTCGACGGCATCCTGATAGCGTTCCATCAGGACGTAGGCGTGCC
>DASSRV010000152.1:0-8712 GCA_035701605.1 Gammaproteobacteria bacterium | reverse complement strand
CAGCGGATTGAGATAGCCCATGAGCACCAGTGGCGTGCGCTGATCCTCGCTGCGGAACTCGCGCACCATGGCCAGCACCTCGTGCAAGCTGGTGCCGGCAGCAAGGGCGCGCTCGCAGGCACGCTGGATCACGGGACCGTCCGCGGCCGGATCGGAAAACGGCACGCCCAGTTCCACAATGTCGGCGCCGGCACGCACCAGTGCGTGCAACAGCGGCACGCTCGCCTGCCGATCGGGATCGCCCGCCGTGATGTAGGGCACCAGCGCGGTACGTCGCTGCTGCTTCAGGTGTGCAAAAACACCCGCCAGACGGCTCACAACTCGATGCCCTCGTGCGCCGCGACGGTCTGGATGTCCTTGTCGCCACGGCCGGACAGGTTCACCACCACGTTCTGATCGCGCCGCATCGTTGGCGCCAGACGCAGGACATACGCGAGCGCATGACTGGATTCCAGCGCCGGCATGATGCCTTCCGTGCGCGTCAGGGTGTGGAAGGCACGCAGCGCCTCATCGTCGGTGATGGTGACGTAACTGGCACGTCCGGTGTCTTTCAGCCAGGCGTGTTCCGGTCCCACGCCGGGATAATCCAGGCCGGCGGAAATGGAATGCGTTTCGGTGATCTGGCCGTCGGCGTTGTCGAGGATATAGGTGCGATTGCCGTGCAGCACACCGGCACGCCCCGCACTCAGCGAAGCTGCATGTCTGCCGCTTTCAAGTCCCGCGCCGCCCGCTTCCACGCCATACAATCTGACTTCGGCGTCATCGAGGAAGGCATGAAACAGGCCGATGGCGTTGGAGCCGCCGCCGACGCAGGCCACCAGCGCGTCCGGTAACCGCCCGCTCGCGGACAACATCTGGCGCCGGGTTTCCTCGCCGATGCAGGCGTGGAAGTCGCGCACCATCATGGGATAAGGGTGCGGGCCGGCGACGGTGCCGATCACGTAGAAGGTGTTGTCCACGTTGCTGACCCAATCGCGCATGGCTTCGTTGAGTGCGTCCTTGAGCGTGCGTGAGCCGGATTCCACCGGCACGACCGTGGCGCCCAGGAGTTTCATGCGGAACACGTTCACGGCCTGGCGCTGAATGTCCTCCGCACCCATGTACACCACGCACTCGAATCCGAAACGTGCGGCCACGGTGGCCGTGGCAACGCCGTGCTGGCCGGCGCCGGTTTCCGCGATCAGCCGCGTCTTGCCCATGCGTCTGGCGAGGAGCGCCTGACCCAGTGCGTTGTTGATCTTGTGTGCGCCGGTGTGGTTCAAATCCTCGCGTTTGAGATGGATGCGCGCACCGCCCAGCGAATCGCTGAGCCGTTCGGCCGGATACAAGGGCGAAGGCCGTCCGACAAAATCCCGCAGGTCGCGTCGCAATTCGTCCTGGAACGAAGCATCGGCGCGGTACTTCAGATAGGCGTCACGCAATTCCCCGACCGGTCCCATCAGGGTCTCGGCCACGAAGCAGCCGCCGTAGCGGCCGAAATGTCCGGCGCTGTCCGGCAGGCTGCGCAGGGATTCCCGCAGCGGGCTCACCCGCTCAGACGCCCTCGACACGGTTCACCTCGTTGACGAACTCCATCATGCGCCGCGTGTCCTTGATACCGGGGGCACTCTCCACGCCGCTGGACACATCCACGCCATAGGGGCGGATGCGACCGATGGCCGCGGCGACGTTGCCGGGCCTCAGACCGCCGGCCAGTATCAGCGGTGGGCCGGAAAACTGCGGCACACGCGACCATTCAAACGTCACGCCGGTGCCGCCCTTCTGTCCGCTCGCGTGACTGTCCAGCAACAGCGCGGCGGCATCCGCATAACGCCGTGCATAGTCCGCGATGTCCACCTGACTGCCCATGGGTACCGCCTTGATGTAGCGGCGACTGAAACTGCGGCAGAATTCCGGCGACTCGCTGCCATGGAACTGGAGGAGATCAATGCGCACCTGATCCAGTACCGTCTGCACCTGCTCGCGCTCCGGATCCAGGAACAGGCCGGTGACCGTGACAAAGGCCGGCAGTCGCGTCACCAATTCGCGCGCCTGTGCGATGCTGACGTGGCGCGGGCTGGCCTCGTGGAACACCAGCCCCACGGCGTCCACGCCGAGACGTGCGGCCGCCTCGACATCCTCGCCTCGCGTCATGCCGCAAACCTTGATTCTGACTCGCACAGGATAATCCGGTGATTGCAGGGAATTCACAGGTTAGCAGAAAGCCCGTCAAAGAGCGCGTCGGCCGGCAACGGTATATCGAAATGCAACGGATAGCGCACGGCCACGAAGCACAGGCCGTGCGGCGGTGCGGTCGTGCCGCCAAGCGTGCGATCGCGGCCCGCGAGCACGCGTCGCGCCCAATCCTCGTCCGCCTTGCCTGCGCCGATGCTCATCAGCACGCCGGCAATGTTGCGCACCATGTGATGCAGAAAGCCGTTCGCCACCAGATCCAGGTGAATCAGTTCGCCCGCGCGCCGTACCTCGAGTACGTGCAGGGTGCGCACCGGCGAGCGCGCCTGGCATTCGATGGCACGGTAGGCTGAAAAATCATGCTCACCGAGCAGATGCTGCCCGGCACGCCGCATGCGCTCGTGGTCCAGTTCACGGTGTGTCCAGGTAACGCGCCTGCGTTCCAGTGCCGGACGCGTGGCGCGACTCAGGATGGTGTAGCGGTACTGGCGCGCCTCGGCCTTGAAGCGCGCATGGAAATCTTCCGCCACCGGCCGGATCCAGTTGACTGCGACATCGTCCGGCAGATTGGAATTCAGCCCCAGCAGCCAGCCGCGCGGCTCGCGCACGGCATGCGTGTCGAAATGCACCACTTGCCCACTGGCATGCACGCCGGCATCGGTACGGCCGGCACAGGCGACTTCAACGGGGTGATCCGCAACTCGTGTGAGCGCGTCTTCAATGCAGGCTTGAACGGTACGACCGGAGTGCGACTGACGCTGCCAGCCCATGAATGCGCTGCCGTCATATTCCAGACCCAGGGCGAAACGCGGCACAACCGACCCGACTCACCGCGCCCGTACCGGGGCAAGGCGCACGTTGGACATTTGAACTTCAGCCGAGATGTTTCAGCAGCTCTTGCGCTTCCTGTTTCTGCTGCGCGGTGCCCTCTTCCATGACTTCACCGAGGATGCTCTTGGCGCCATCCGGATCGCCCATGTCTATGTAGGCACGCGCCAGATCCAGTTTGGTGCCGACTTCGCTCAGGCTGCTGGCACCGGAATCCTCGGCGGGTGCGGCAGACGATTCCATGGACGGCATGTCGCCGTCCAGCGACAGGCCGCTGCCGAGACCGCCGTCCGCGGGGGCCTGTTCTTCCTGCGGGGGCACGTTGGTGTTGACGAAATCCGACAGGTCCTTGAGCGCCTTGTCGAATTCCACCTGCGAATCGGTACCGAAATCGGTAGCCACGGTGGGCTCGTCGGCGCTGACCGGAGCTGCCGCCGGGTGCTCGCTCGGCGTCGGCTCGAGGTTGATGCCACCGAGATCGAATTCCATCCCGCCCTCGGCCGCCGCTTCTGTCTTGGGCGCTTCCTCGGCGGGAGCGGCCTCGGGCAGATCAGGCAGGGAAAACTCCAGACTGTTGTCGGCGGCCGGTTCGGCGGCGACCGGCGACTGCAAATCATCCGGCGACAGGATCGCGGTGCCTTCCTGCGAAGGGACATCCTGCGGCGCAGCTTCACCAAACGCGCCCGCCAGAGGATCGAGATCGCTGACCATGGTGTCGGTGCCGCCACTGTCGAGCGCAATGTCCACGCTGCTCGCGGTGCCGGAGGAACTGCCGGTGCCGGTGGCGGCAAACAATGATTCGTTCGGCGCCACCTGACGGCCCATGATGGCGACGTTCTCCCAATCCTTGTCCGGTGAACTGCCCATGGCCTGACGCAGATCGCGTGCAACGTCCACGAAGTTGGTGGCATCGCCGGCCGTGAAATACACTTCCAGCAGCTTCATGCTGACTTCGCGCCGTCCGGGATTCTGTTGCAGGGCCTTCTTCAACACATCCGCAGCCTGGTCATACAGGCCGTAGGCCATGTGGAAATCCGCCTCGGCAACCGGGTCGGAATCATCCAGTTTCACCGCCGCCGCCTGCGGCGGGGGCGGCGGCACCATCACGGTCTTGTCGCCGGCCTCGGGCTCCGCTTCGCTGGCGTGCTCCACGACGGGCTCGGGAGCCGGCTCCGCTTTCGCTTTCGTGCTCTTGGCCTGTCGGGTCTTGGTGCGGGTCACGGCGACGGTCATGTCATCCGCACCGGCTTCCTCCTGCTCCGACCAACTGGTGCCGGAAATGCGTCCCGGTTTCACCTTCGGCGTGGCGCCGCCACTTGCGCGGCGTTTCTTCATCACCACGCCGATCAGAATCAGGATCACGACCACCGCAATGGCAATCAGCACATACAGATTGTTGAGCGCGCCCAGCAAGGTATCCACGATGCCGCCGGAGGCGGCCGGTTTGGCCGGTGCCGGTTTGGCGGGCGCAGGTGCAGATGTGGCTGGCGCCAGCGGCTTGGTTTCCGCGGGCTTTTCCGCCGGCAGCGGCATGGGCTTGTTTTCGGTTTGCTGATTCAGGTTCGAGGCCTGGTTCTGCACCGCGGCCAGACCACTGTTCTCGACCGTAACCGGCGCCTGTGTGGGTGCCTTCGTGCTGGCGGCGGCCGGCAATGGCAGGGGCGGCGGTGGCGCGGTTTCCGTCGCTGTCGTTGAAGCCTCGCCGGTTGCGGCGGGCTTGGTTTCAGCAACCGTACCGGTGCCGCCCGCACCCGCACCCGGCACCTGGTTTGCCTGCGTTTCGGCAGCGGAACTCGGCGCCACAAGTTGCAGCGCGGGCGTCGCAGTCTCGGCGGTTTCCGTGCCGGACGGTTGGCTCGCCAATCCGCGGTGCTCGCGCCACTCCTGGATCTGGCTGCGCACTTCGCTGTTGGCTTCGGAAACGGTGATGGCCTGTATGTCGCTCAGGCTCGGCACGCGCATCACGTAACCCGCCTTCATGCGATTGATGTTGTGCATGAAGACTTCGGGGTTGGCGCGATAGATCGCGATCATCATCTGGTTCAGCGTCACGCCGGAAGGACGCAGCTTGTTGGCGATTGCACTGAGGGTCTCGCCACGCCGGATCGGACCGTAATCGCCGCCAAGCCCCATGGGGGCTTCGGCAAGCGGCGCCGGTGCGGGCGCCTCGGCGGGAGGCGGCGGGGCCGGCGTCGTGACAACACTCTCGGCCGGCGTTTCCGCTGCGGCGGCAGGTTGTGGTGGCGCGGGTGTTGCTTCCGGCGTGCTCGGCTGCGCGGTCTGCGGCGCAACCAGGGCCGCGGTGGCGGACGGTGCCGGCGTTGCAACCGGCGTGGGTGTGGCAGCCGGCTTGGCCGGCGCAGCGGCAGGCGCCGGCGCCGTCTTGGCGGTGCTCTCGAAATTCGGCGGGTTCAGCAGCACGGTGTATTCGCGCAGCAACTCGCCGTTGTCCCAGGTCGCATCAATCAGGAAATCGAGAAACGGTTCGCGAATCACATTCGGGCTGGTGATATGGATGTACGCGCTGCCATCGCTGCGCCGCACCACCTGAAACTGGAGTTTGCTCAGAACCGACGGGTAATCAAGGCCGACTTTCTGGAACTGCGCGCGGCTTGCGAGTTGAATTTGCAGGCTGTCGAGCTCGTCGCTGGCGGCGCCGACGATCGGAATGTCGGCATTGAGCGTCTGGTTGAGGCCGGAATGGAGCTTGATCTCGCCCAGACCGAGCGCGTTCGCAGCAAACGGCAGCATCGCCGTCAAAAACGCGAGGACACACGCCAGCTTCTTGCTCATTGTCTCTCCCCGGACTGACCGGCCCCGGCGGAGCGGGGACCGGGCACGGCTGCCGTTTAGCTCAGAAGGCTCTTTACAAGATTGGGCTAACTATAGCTTATAAATAGCTTTTCACCAATAACTCGGCCACCTGGATGCTGTTCAGGGCGGCCCCTTTCCGGATGTTGTCCGAGACCACCCACAGGTCCAGCCCGAGGGGGTGGGAAATGTCCTCCCGGATGCGCCCCACGAACACCGGGTCCCGTCCGGCCGCCTCCGTCACCGGCGTGGGATAGCCCCCGGCCCGGCGTTCGTCCAAGAGCGTGACCCCGGGAGCGCGGGACAGCAGCTCGCGGGCCTCGGCGGCGGTGATTTTCCGGCGGGTCTCGAGGTGCACCGCCTCGGAATGACCGTAGAACACCGGCACCCGCACCGCCGTGGCATTCACCCGGATGCTGTCGTCATCGAGGATCTTGCGGGTCTCCCACACCAGCTTCATTTCCTCGCGGGTGTAGCCGTTGTCCTGAAACTCATCTATATGAGGCAGGACATTGAACGCGATCTGCTTGGCGAACTTGCTGCCCGGCTTCGTCTCCAGCGGCTTGCCGTTCAGGAGCAGCGCGGTCTGCCGCGCCAGTTCCTCGACCGCCTGCTGACCGGCGCCGGACACCGCCTGGTAGGTGGCCACATTGATGCGCTCGATGCCGACGGCATCGTGGATCGGTTTCAGCGCCACCAGCATCTGCATGGTGGAGCAGTTGGGATTGGCGACGATACCGTGCTTGCGGCATTGCGCCAGCGCCTGCGGATTGACCTCCGCCACCACCAGCGGGATGTCGTCCTGGTAACGGAACTGCGAGGTGTTGTCCACCACGAGGCAGCCGGCGGCGGCGGCTTTCGGTGCGTATTCGGCCGACACCCTGGCACCCGCCGAGAACAGCCCGATGGCCGTCTTGCTGAAATCGAAACCGGCCACGTCCTCGACCACCAGTTCGCGTTTGCCGAACACGACACGCTTGCCGGCGGAGCGCGCGCTCGCAAGCGCGTGCAGCTGTCCGACGGGGAATTCGCGCTCGGCCAGGATTTCCAGCATGGCGGTACCGACCGCGCCGGTCGCGCCCAGCACCGCGACATCAACCTGCTTCACATCCGCTCCCGTTATCGGCCGCATTTCGCGGCAAAACGCCTATTTTAACAAACCCTGTACGTTGACATCGGCATTCTGCGCACGCTGCCGCAGCGCATGGTCCATCAGCACCAGCGCCAGCATGGCTTCCACGATCGGCACCGCGCGGATACCGACGCAGGGATCGTGCCGGCCGTGCACGCTGATGTCCGTGGCAGCGCCGTGCACATCAAGGGTGCGCGCCGGCAGCCGGATGCTGGACGTGGGTTTGAAAGCGACACTCGCCACGATGTCCTGACCGCTGGAAATGCCGCCCAGAATGCCGCCGGCGTGGTTGGAGGCAAAACCCTGCGGCGTCATTTCATCGCGGTGCTCGCTGCCCGACTGCGTCACCACTCCGAAGCCCGCGCCGATCTCGACGCCCTTGGCTGCATTGATGCCCATCATGGCGTGCGCGATGTCCGCATCCAGCTTGTCGGCCACCGGCTCGCCCCAGCCCGCCGGCACGCCCTGTGCCGTCACGCTCACGCGCGCGCCGATGGAATCGCCGCGCTTGCGCAGCGCATCCAGGTACGCCTCGAGCTCGGGCACGCGCGCGGGCTCCGCGCAGAAAAACGGATTGTCGTTGACCGCGTCCGACTGCGTCGCGCCGAGCACGATGGGACCGAGCTGCGCCAGCCAGCCGCGGATCGTCACGCCGTAGCGCGCATGGAGATACTTGCGTGCAATGGCGCCGGCCGCCACCCGCATTACGGTTTCGCGCGCCGAGGCACGACCGCCGCCGCGATGATCGCGCCGTCCGTATTTCATGTAATAGGTGTAGTCCGCGTGACCGGGGCGGAACTTGTCACGGATGGCCTCGTAATCCTTCGGACGCTGATCGCCGTTCTCGACCAGCAGGCCGATGGGCGTGCCGGTGGTGACGCCCTCGAACACGCCGGACAGGATGCGCACCGCATCGGCTTCGTGGCGTTGCGAAGTGTGACGCGAAGTGCCGCTGCGGCGCCGATCCACGTCGCGCTGGATATCCGCTTCGTCGAGTGGCATGCCCGGCGGGCAGCCGTCCACGATGCAGCCCAGCGCCGGTCCGTGCGATTCGCCGAAGGTGGTGACCGTGAACAATTTGCCAAAGGTGTTACCGGACATGCTCAGGCCCGTTGCATGCCGTCAAGCTGCTCCGCGCGCAGCAGGAACACCTCGGCCTGACCACGCTCGAACTCGAGCCAGGTGAACGGCACCCGCGGATACGCCGCTTCCAGCGCCCAGCGGCTGTTGCCGACTTCCACCACCAGGATGCCGTGCGGTGCGAGGTAGTGCGAAGCGTCGGCCAGAATGCGACGCACGATGTCGAGACCGTCACTGCCGGCAGCCAGGCCCAGCGCCGGTTCGTGACGGTGCTCGTCCGGCAGGCCGGCCATGTCCTCGGCATCCACATACGGTGGATTGCTGACGATGATGTCGTAGCGCTGCGGCGGCAGCCCTTCGAACACGTCGGCGCGATGCAACTGCACGCGATGCGCGACGTGCAGACGCTCGGCATTGATGCGCGCGACCGCCAGCGCATCGTCGGACACGTCGCTCGCATCCACCCCGGCTTCCGGGAAGGCGTAGGCACAGGCGATGCCGATGCAACCACTGCCGGTGCACAGGTCCAGCACGTGCGCGACCCGCTCGGGCTCGATCCACGGCTCGAAACCGCGTTCGATCAGCTCCGCAATCGGCGAACGCGGCACCAGCACGCGTTCGTCCACCTGGAAATCCAGCCCGGCAAAGCGCGCGTGCCCGGTGATATAGGCGTAGGGTTTGCGCTCTTC
>DASSRV010000151.1:0-8179 GCA_035701605.1 Gammaproteobacteria bacterium | reverse complement strand
GCGCGGACAATGTGGTACTGCTCGCACGCGCGCAGGGTCGCATCGAGCAGTTCCGCAGGAGACGTGGCAGGCCGAGCGTGCGTGACCGGATTCGGCACTCCGATGACGGAGGCCGGCGGATCGGTATGCAGGTGCACGTCGATAATCGGTCCGGTGTATCTGACCGGGGCCGGACCGCGAGCAGACGCGCTTGTGGAATCTGCCCCGGCATTGCTTGCGACAGCGATGAACAACATAAATATCGAGTAGGTCATCAAGCCCATTTTGTTCATGAGCGATCTCCCGTGCTTCGCGAGTGAGATCGTGCTGCCCAACGCCCGAAATCAGCGGCGCGCGCAGCGCGTCCGCTGGATTGAATTGTTGGGCGGCAGCGACGAATCGCTACTGTGGCTGTAACAAAAAGCTGATTGCATCACGCACCTTCGGCCAGGCTGACGAGTACGGACTTGCAACTTCGAAATGTCCGAGTCCGGGCACGATGATGAGATCGACGGAATCTCCGGCCGTGGTTGCCGCCCTGGCGTACTTTTCCGCCAACCACATCGGTCGCAGGTTGTCGTGATCTCCCCACACAAGCACTTGAGGAACGTCGAGCGGTAGCATCTTGCTGGCGGAAACCTGCGCATAGCGCTCCGGAACGTCGGCGGGCGAACCGCCGAGAAACTGCTCCACGACGCGGCTTTGGCAGGCACCCACCTCGACGGCGATTTCTGTTGCCATGTCGCCGGGACCGGCCAAATCGACAACCCCGCGAATTGCCAACGGGTCGCGGATGTAGAGCGCACTCGTCGGCGGGAGTCGCTTGCGAGAGGCGGCCCACAACGCGAGATGCCCGCCGGCCGAGTGCCCGACGATGACCACGCGATCGAGATCGAGTTGGTATTGCTGGGCGATTTGACGCAAGTAGTCCGTGCCTCGGGCTACATCCTCGTAGGTTCCGGGCCAACCGCTGCCAGGTTGGGGCAGGCGGCGATATTCAATATTCCAGGTAGCGACACCTTCCGCTTTTAGCGCGTCCGCAATGGGTGCCATGTCGCGCAACGTGGCGTAATCAGCTTTCCAGCAGCCACCGTGGATAAGAATTGCGACCGGATGCAATCCCGGAGTTGCTGGAACTCGCAAGTCGGCAAATTGACTTGGATCCTTTCCGTACGCGATACGATAGTCTGCGGGTTGGCTTGGCAGCGCCTGAAACTCGGCGGGGCCCATTTGACCACTGACGGAGGCGGATGGTGGTGACTGGGGCACGGCCGTGCATGCGGTGAGACCACAAACGGCGAGCGCTGCAGCCCTTAAAAGAGGTCGAAGCATGTCTTTGCCTCCCTCGATGCCGCCCAACAGTAACTAGACTGCACGCGATGATATTCCAATGATGCGGCGTGCGTCATTATTACAGTCGTTGTGACCGTGGCGATCAATAAAACTCCATTTATATCAGCACGTTAGCTTTTCGGACCAGATTTTTCCGGAATATCACCGCACGCAATTTGCAGCCTTTCTAATAATACTGTATAAATAAACAGTACTCTGGCATATGGAGAATGTCAATGCAGGAAGCGAAACCACCGCGGCTGCTGGATCAGGTGAGGGCGGCGCTGCGGACCCGTCAGTACAGCCGCCGTACAGAAAAGAGCTATTGCTACTGGGTGCGGTTTTTCATCCGTTTCCATGATCTCAGGCACCCGCGGGAATTGGGGCCGGAACAGGTCCGGGCATTCCTGACTTGGTTGGCGATGGAGCGCCAGGTTGCCGCCGCAACCCAGAATCAGGCGCTCAATGCGCTGGTGTTTCTTTACGGAAAGGTACTGGAGCACCCGTTGGGCGATATTGGCGGAGTCGTGCGCGCCAAACGGCCAAAACGTCTGCCGGTGATTCTGACGCATGACGAGGCGCGCGCCATTATCCGAGCGCTCGGGATGCCGCATCGGCTCATTGTCTCTCTGCTGTACGGCGCGGGCTTGCGTCTAACGGAGGCGGCCCGTTTGCGCGTCAAGGACATTGATTTTGCGAGCCAGACGATCACGGTGCGCGATGGCAAGGGCGGCAAGGATCGCGTCACCTTGTTGCCGGCGAGCCTGAATGGGGCCTTGCGTGAGAGAATCGAAACCGTTCGGGAATCATTTATCAAATTGCCTAACGTGCAGCGTTCGCCCGTGAGTTTGCCGTTTGCCCTGCGGCGGAAATACCCTGGGGCCGATACCAGTCTGGCCTGGCAATGGCTGTTCCCGTCCGGGAGCCTGTGCGAAGATGACGACAATCGGGTGGTGCGCCATCATCTGCATATTTCCGGTATCCAGCGTGCTGTGAAGATTGCGGTTCGTGCGGCAGGAATCGAGAAACCGGCGGGATGCCATTCGTTCCGCCATGCGTTTGCAACACGGCTGTTGCAAGGTGGAACGGACATTCGCACGGTGCAGGAATTGCTTGGTCACGCCGATGTACGCACCACACAGATATACACACACGTACTCGGTCAGCGGTATGCCGGTGTACGAAGCCCGGTGGATCAACTGTAGTCAGGCCAATTACGAATCGAACCTTGGCAAGATTTTCGTACCTGCGATTCCGCGTACAGGATGAGCATCGGACTTGACAGGGATAATTAAAGTAATTACAATGTAATTCCATTTATAACGAGGCTGCCGGAATGAAGGCTGCGATCGTGCCGATAGGCAATTCAAAAGGTATCCGTCTGCCAAAGGCAGTGCTGATGGAGTGCGGTCTGACGGATCAGGTGGAGTTGCAAGTGCGGGACGGCCAACTCGTCATCCGCTCCTTGCATCACCCCCGTTCCGGCTGGGAGGAAGCCTACGCGGAAATGCACAAAAGTGGTGAGGATGCACTGCTGGATGCCGATTCGCACAACGCCAGCGACTGGGATCGCCAGGCATGGCGCTGGTAACGCGACGTTTCGATGTTTTTCTGGTGAGCCTTGATCCAACGCAGGGCCACGAAATCAGGAAGTCACGGCCCTGTGCAATAATCTCTCCCGACGAAATGAATCGGCATATCGCCACGGTAATCGTCGCCCCGATGACGACACAAGGACGCGACTATCCTTCACGTGTGCCCTTGTCATTTCAGCGCAAACGCGGTCAGATCGTGCTGGATCAGATTCGCACGGTGGACAAGTCACGTCTGGTTAAACGTCTCGGCAAGCTGAATGCAGCCACGGCAGACCGTGTGCTCGCTGTTTTGCAGGAGATGTTTGCGCAATAGGGCAGGTCTAAATCTCGGCATCTTGTGTAGAGGTTTGAATATTGGGAAAGCTTTGATTTATTCACTCATCGTCGTTCCCGCGAAAGCGGGAACCCAGTGAAATCAAGAGATATGGATTCCCGCTTCCGCGGGAATGACGAATAAATCAGACCTTCCTTTGCGGGCTATTATAAAAACTGCCTGAAAATAGCAGGATAGCCGTTTTCATTAAAACTGTTAGAGAGCGCCATGGCCAATATCTCAACCCTCGCTGTTGAAGGTACCGAACAGCAACCGCTGAAGGTCTTTACCGAGAAGGCGTATCTGGATTATTCCATGTACGTGATTCTGGACCGGGCTCTGCCGCATATCGGCGACGGGCTGAAGCCGGTGCAGCGGCGCATTGTCTATGCCATGTCCGAGCTTGCGCTGGACTATCAGGCCAAGCCCAAGAAATCCGCGCGCACGGTGGGCGACGTGCTCGGCAAGTACCACCCGCACGGGGATTCGGCCTGCTACGAGGCGATGGTGTTGATGGCGCAGCCGTTTTCCTACCGCTATCCGATCATCGAGGGGCAGGGCAACTGGGGTTCGCCGGACGATCCCAAGTCCTTCGCCGCGATGCGTTACACCGAAGCCAAGCTCTCGAAGTATGCCGAAGTGCTGCTCTCCGAACTGGGGCAGGGCACGGTGGACTGGCAGCCGAATTTCGACGGCACCCTGGAAGAGCCGAAGCTCCTGCCGGCACGGTTGCCGAACGTGTTGCTGAACGGCTCAACCGGCATTGCGGTCGGCATGGCGACGGACATCCCGCCGCACAACCTGAAAGAAGTAGCGAGTGCCTGCATCCGCTTGCTGGAAGAACCCAAGGCCACGGTCAAGCAGTTGTGCGAACACGTCAAGGGTCCGGACTTTCCGACCGAGGCCGAACTCATCACGCCGCGTACCGAACTGTTGCAGCTTTATGAAACCGGCAACGGCAGCGTGCGGCTGCGCGCCAGGTGGACGCGTGAGCGGGGCGGAGACATCGTGATTTCCGCCTTGCCGTATCAGGTTTCGGGCGACAAGGTGCTGGAGCAGATCGCCACGCAGATGCGCGCCAAGAAACTGCCGATGGCGGAAGACCTGCGCGACGAGTCGGATCACGCGAATCCGACGCGGCTCGTCATCGTGCCGCGCTCGAACCGCGTGGATACGGATGCGCTGATGGCGCATCTGTTTGCCACCACCGATCTTGAAAAGAGTTATCGCGTGAACCTGAACGTGATCGGCCTGGATGGTCGGCCGCGGGTTCGCAACCTGCGCGAACTGTTGAGCGAATGGCTGGAGTTCCGTCAGACGACGGTGACGCGACGCCTGCAATTCCGTCTTGAAAAGGTGGAAAAGCGCCTGCACATTCTGGATGGCCTGCTGATCGCCTTCCTGAATCTCGATGAAGTCATCGCCATCATCCGCAAGCACGATCAACCCAAGCCGGTGCTGATGAAGAAGTTCAAGCTCAGCGACACCCAGGCCGAGGCGATCCTGGAACTGAAACTGCGGCACCTCGCCAAACTCGAGGAAATGAAGATTCGCGGTGAGCAGAAAGACCTGGATAAGGAGCGGGACACGCTGCGGAAGATCTTGGGCTCGAAAGCGAGGCTCAGGAAGCTGGTACGCGATGAGCTGACGGCGGATGCGGAAACCTACGGCGACGCGCGCCGTTCGAAACTGGTGGAAAGCGCGCCGGTGGCGCAGGCGATTGACGAAACCGAGCTTTTCCCCACCGAGCCTGTAACCGTCGTGCTGTCGAAGCGCGGCTGGGTGCGCGCGGCCAAGGGCCATGAGCTTGATCCCACCACGTTGAGTTACAAGTCCGGTGACGAGTTCCTGGCGGCGGCGCCCGGCAAGAGCAATCAGTCGGCGCTGTTTCTGGATTCCACCGGCCGGGCCTACGCGCTGCCGGCGCATTCGTTGCCGTCCGCGCGCGGTCAGGGTGAACCGCTGACGGGGCGGCTCGCGCCCCCAACCGGCGCCAGCTTCGCCGGTGTGCTGATGGGTGAGGACGAGGACCGCTGGCTGGTGGCGAGCGATGCCGGTTACGGCTTCGTGGTGAAGCTCGCGGAGCTGGTGTCGCGCAATCGTGCCGGCAAGGCGATTCTGCGGTTGCCGAAGAATGCGCGCGTGCTGATGCCCGCGCCGGTGACAAATCCGAAACGCGATCTCCTGGTGGCGGTCGGCAGCGAAGGCCACATGCTGGTGTTCCCGGTGAAGGAGCTGCCGGAACTGGCGCGCGGCAAGGGCAACAAGATCATGGGCATTCCCTCGAAAAAGGCTGCGAGCCGCGAGGAGATCATGGCGGCCGTGACCGCGGTACCGGCCGACGAGGCGTTGGTGATTGTGTCTGGTCAGCGTTACATGACATTGGCACCGAAAGACCTGAAGGAGTATGCGGCGGAACGTGGACGACGCGGCTTCAAGCTGTCGCGCAACTGGCGCCGCGTGGATGCGTTGTATCCGGCTTCGCGCTGGCCGAAGAAAGCGGACGGGAAGTAAAGGTGTCCCGGCCGACGGCCGGGAAGATGATCAAGAGCTGGGCCCCGGCCTTCGCCGGGGCGACGAATGTTTGTCAGGCGTAAGACATCATGCTGCTTTTTCGTCATACCGGCGGACGCTTACATGGATGTAGGCGGTAGAGCGACGCAGGAAGCCAAAGCCGAGGCCGGCATCCAGTCTGAAATTGGGTTTCCGGCCTCGGCCAGGGAGCTGATCAAGAGCTGGACTCCGGCTTTTCCCGGAAATCGCTCCTGCATTTCCGGGACTTCCGCCTTTCCCGCTTCGCTTCCTGCTTCGCGTGAAAGTCCAGGGCTCGCATCCTGCAAACCCGTTCGCTGCTATCGCAGCTCACCCCTGGCGGTCGGCAGGTTTTTGCTCCTGCAAAACCTGCACTCCCACCATCCCTGGTGGTCGCGCACGGAGTGACGAGAAGTGCGGCCGGCAGGTTTTTGCTCCTGCAAAACATGCACTCACACCCGGAGCGGCGGATGTTTGCCAGACACAAGGCGGATAGACGAAAGGCAGGGAATCAGCTTGTCGCGGCAGCGCCGTGCGGTTGCTTGTCGGCCATCACCACTTCCGGCTCCTGCACGTAGTTGCCCTGAATGAACTCGATGCCGAGCTGGTAGAGCACGGCCATGGTTTCGGGTTTTTCCACGCGCTCGGCCACGGTGCGGATCTTGAGTCCGCCGGCTTTTTCCACGTAAGCCTGCACGGCTTCGCGTTTCTTGTCGTCGCTTGCAAGCGCAGCGGTGATGGTACCGTCAATCTTGAGGTAATCCACACCGCTTACCAGTTCCAGGGTGTGCATGGGGTCGTGGCCGACGCCGAAGTGCTCCAGCGCGAAACCGCAATGCAGCTTGCGCACGCCTTCGGCGAAACTGCGCGTATCGGTAATGTATTTCTCGGCGGATTTTTCCGCGACCTCGAATACCAGGTGTCCGGCGGGAATGGACGGCGTGGCCGCGACCAGCAGTTTCTCGATCCAGCCGAGCAGGGATTTGTCGGTAAGCGACTGATCCGACACGCGCAGGAAGAATTTCGCCTTGGCGCCGGTCTTGAGCCGTTCGCAGAGCAGCTTCACGGCGTTTTCCATGATCCAGCGGTCAATCGCCACCATCATGCCGGTGCGTTCGGCCGCGGGCAGGAAGTCGCGCGGCGCGATTTCCTCGTTCTTCTCGCCGCGCATGCGTACCAGGATGTCGGAGATTTCGTCGCTTTCGCCGGTGAGGCTGGCGATCTGCTGGTACACGAGCAGGAAGTGGTTGGTCTTGAGTGCCTCGGTGAGGCGGCGTTTCCATTCCGCATCGGTGATGCGTCCCTGTGCGTCCACGATGGGCGGCGTCCAGCCGGCCACCTTGTTGCCGTTGCCCTGACCGGCCTTGTGCAGGGTTTCTTCGGCATCCGCAAGCAGACGCTCCGGCTGCTTGTGCTGGTCATCCAGTTCGATGTAGCCGATGCTGCACGTGAGGCTGGTGGATTTCCCGGCGCTCTCGAAAATGCGGCTGGCTGCGGTACTGCGGAGTTTGTCCGCCCATTCGGTGACTTCCTTGAGGCTGGGGCGCGTCAGGATCACCGCGAACAGCGTGCCGCCGAAGCGTGCGGCGATGTCCTGTTTGGTGACACTGGTGCGGATCAGGTCGGCGACGCCCTTGATGATGCCGTCGCTGGCCAGCACGCCGACTTTCTCGGCAATGGCGGAGAACTTGTCGGGCTTGATGTAGAGCAGCACGCGCGTCACGCCCTTGCTCTCCTTGGGCAGTTCGGTCTTGAGCAGTTCCACGAAGTGTACGCGGTTGATGAGGCCCGTGAGCAGGTCCAGGTTGCGCACCATGGCAAGCTGCTGCACGCTGGCGGCGAGCTTCTGCTTGAGTTCCTCGATCTGGCCCTGCGCCTGGGTCTGCACCTGCTGCACCTGCTCCTGGGCCTTCTGCATGTGCTCCTGCGCCTTGCTGTGCAGCTTGTGTACCTGCTCGCGCGCGCGTGCCTGCACTTCGGCGCTTTTGGCGCTGCCGTCGTTACGGATGGCGATTTCGATGGCGGATTCGCCGTCCACTTCGGTCGGGGCGAAATCCAGCGTGGTCTTGAAAGTCTTGCCCTTGGTGGACACACCCTGTACATCCAGGGTTTCCACCACCTGGCCCTTGCCGAGCTGGCGCAGCGCTTCCTTGAGCGGACCCTGCGAGTCGGCGTCGAACAGTTCCAGCACCGGCATGCCTTCGATGTCGCTGCTGTTCTGATGCCCGAACAGTTCCAGGAACGCGGGATTGGCATTCAGGATGATGCCGTCGTGCACATACGTGATGGCATCCTTGGATTCCTTGACCACCAGATTGATGCGCTGCTCGTATTCCTTGAGCGTGGTGCTGGCCCGTTCCAGATCGCGTGCCAGTTGCAGCACTTCCAGTTCGCGCGACACCACCGCCTGCAAGTGCTCGATCTGGCC
>DASSRV010000150.1:0-11219 GCA_035701605.1 Gammaproteobacteria bacterium | reverse complement strand
TCGCGGAACGGTAACGGTTGACCGGGTACTGGAACTGGAACGGCGCAAAGGTTTGCCGCGGGTTGTAGGTCGGGGTGGTGGCCGCCTGGGGCGCGCCACAGGCCAGCAACAGGCCGGTGGCGACAAGACACGCAATGGCTTTCATGCAAACCTCGTGATGTTCGGCCGGGTGCCGTGAACAGTGCCCGGATAGACTGTGCCGCCCCGCAAAGGTTCGCGGCGCGGCGGATATTTTGCCTGATCCGGCCCGATACGCGGGTCACGCCGTGGCCGCTTTCAGGATGTCGCTCAGGACGCCGGCCGCGGTAACGGCGGGTCCGGCGCCGGGGCCGGCAATGCTGAGCGGCACGGTTGCATAGTGATCGCTCCAGATACGCACCAGGTTTTCGCCGGGTTCGAGCAGTGCGAAGGATTCATTGGCGGCAACGTGCGTGACGCCGACCACTGCGCGGCGGCCATCGAAGCGCGCGAGATAGGCCAGCCTCAGGCTGCGGCGTCGCGCCGCGTCGGCACGGCGTCTCCAGTCCGCGTCGCCTTCGGCCAGTTGCAGCAGGAATCGTTCAGGATCGGTTTCCGATGCCAGTTCCGCTGGCAGCAGGGTTTCGGTGTGAACGCGTTCGGGCTCCCATTGCAGGCCGGCGGTGCGCATCAGGATCAGCAGCTTGCGCGCGGTATCGCGACCGGTGAGATCGGTCGCGGGATGCGGTTCGGCATACCCGCGTGCGAGCGCTTCGCGCAGGGCGGCGGAGAAGGGAACGTCGTGGTTCAACTGCTGGAACACGTACGACAGCGTGCCGGACAGGACCGCCTCGATGCGACGCACGCGATCGCCGCGCGCGACCAGATCGGCCAGCGGGCCGAGCACCGGCAAGGCCGCGCCCACACTGGTCTCATACGCGAACGCGACACCTTGTTCGCGCGCATGGCGTTTGAGCGCGTCCCAATCCTGCTGCGTGCCGCTCTGCGCGAGTTTGCTGGGCGTGACGACACCGATGCCCGCCGCGAGCAAGTCGGGATACAACGCGGCCACACCGGCATCGCCGGTACAGTCCACGAACAGGCGCGCGCGGGCGGGCAGCCGGCCGAGGTGCCGGATCACGTCCTGCCAGTCGTTCGGTGCACGCGGCCGCGGTTCGGTGGCGCCATGTTCGTCCGGTTGCGCGAGCAGCAATTCCTCGCGGTTGGCAAAGCCCGCGTTGGCCAGCGTCAGGCCGTCCGCGCGCCAACGTGTCTGTTGCGTGCCGAGCTGCATCAGCAACGCGCTGCCGACGTGGCCGGTGTGGCCGGCGATGAACAGCAGCGTGCGGTTGGCGGCAGCGGCGTCGGAAGGTTTGAGTTGGGTTACAGCGTGCATGCGAGAGTCTCCGGTTGAATATCGGTCACCGGGTTGCGCGGCAGGCTGTGACGGAAGTCGTGCACCCGCGCATCCAGTTCGATGGTGTCAATCAGGAAGGCGTCGTGGCCGTGCGGAGAATGCAGCACCGCGAGCCGCGCATCGGGCAATGCGATGGCAAGCGTCTGCTGTTCGGTCAGCGGATACAGGACATCGCTGTCCACGCCGACGATCAGGCTCGGCGCCTTGATGGTGGCGAACACGGTTGCGGGATCGCCGCGACCGCGCGCGAGATCATGCGTGTCCATGGCGCGGGTCAGCGTGACATAGCTTGCGGCATCGAAACGCCGCACCAGCTTGTCGCCGTGATGGCGCAGGTAATGCACGACCTCGAATTCGCCGCGCGCATCGCGCGCACGGTTAAAACGACCCGCGTATTCATGCCAGTGGCGGTAGCTCAGCATCGCCATCATGCGTGCGGCGGCCAATCCTGCCGCGGGTGGCCGCGACGGATCGTAGTGGCCGCCCTGCCACTCGGGATCCGCGTAAATTGCCTGGCGCTGGGCCTCGGAGAAACCGATGGCCCAGGCCGATTGCTGTGCGCCGCAGGCAATGGCGGCGACAGCATCCACGGCTTCCGGATACGACGCGGCCCATTCCAGCGCCTGCATGCCGCCGAGCGAACCGCCGATCACCAGCGCGAGTCGCGCCACGCCGAGCGCATCCAGCAACGCGCGTTGCACCTTCACCATGTCGCGCACGCTGACCGCCGGAAAATCCCCACCCCAGGGTTTTCCGGTTGCAGGATTGAGGCTGCGTGGCCCGGTGCTGCCGTAGCAGCCGCCCAGCACGTTGCTGCACACGATGAAGTCTCGCGTGGGGTCGAGCGCACGGCCGCGACCGAGCAGTGCGCCCCACCACAAGTCCACGTCCGGCGTACCGGTCAGCGCGTGACACACCATCACCGCGTTGTCACGCGCGGCATTGAGGCGGCCCCAGGTGCGGTAGGCCACCGTCACCTGGGGCAGCACGTGCCCGGATTCAAGCCGCAGCGGCCGGGGCAGCGTCAGGGTCTGCGTCTGCCCCGTGAAGGTGGAGATGCCCCACGTCATGCCGCAGCCTTGCTCCGCACCGCTTCGAACGCCTGACGGAAATCATCCTTGATGTCGTCAATGTGTTCGATGCCGACCGACACGCGGATCAGGTCCGGCGTGACACCCGCGCTCTTCTGTTCGTCATCGTTGAGCTGCTGGTGCGTGGTGGAAGCGGGATGGATCACCAGCGTTTTGGCGTCGCCGATGTTGGCGAGGTGACTGGCGAGCTTGACGTTGCTGATGAAGCCGCGCGCCGCCGCCTCACCACCGCGGATGCCGAAGCTCAGCACGGCGCCAAAGCCGTGACGCAGATAGTGTTGCGCACGCGCATGCGAAGGGTGCGAGGCGAGTCCGGGGTAATTGACCCAGGCCACGTCGGGCTGTTTTTCCAGCCAGCGCGCCAGTTCCAGCGTGTTGTCCACGTGGCGTTGCACACGCAGCGACAGGGTTTCGAGCCCTTGCAGGAACAGGAAGGCATTGAACGGCGACAGGGCCGGGCCGAGATCGCGCAAACCTTCCACGCGCGCGCGGATGATGAAGGCGATGTTGCCGAACGGACCTTTGGGGCCGAAGGTTTCCCAGAAGTTCAGGCCGTGGTAACCGGGCGAGGGTTCGCTGAACAGCGGGAACTTGCCATTGCCCCAATCGAATTTGCCGGCATCCACGAGCACGCCGCCGATGGAGGTGCCGTGTCCGCCGATCCACTTGGTGGCCGAGGCGACCACGATGTCGGCGCCGTATTCGATGGGTCGGGCGAGATATCCCGCGGCACCGAAGGTGTTGTCCACGATCAGCGGAATACCGTTGGCGTGTGCGATGTTGGCGAGCTTGCTGAAATCGGGGATATTGAATCCCGGATTGCCGATGGTTTCGACGTAGATGGCCTTGGTGTTGTCGTCAATCGCGCGATGGAAGTCCTCGGGATCGTCACCCGTCACGAATTTCACCTGAATGCCGAGGCGCGGCAGTGCCACCTTGAACTGGTTATAAGTGCCGCCGTACAAGGCGCTGCCGGCCACGATATTGTCGCCGGCTTGCGCAAGCGTCGTGATGGCAAGCAGTTGTGCGGCCTGACCGCTGGCAACGGCGAGCGCGGCAACGCCGCCTTCCAGTGCCGCGACGCGCTGCTCGAACACGTCGCTGGTCGGGTTCATGATGCGGGTGTAGATGTTGCCGAATTTCCGGAGCGCGAACAGGTCCGCGCCGTGATCGGCGTCATCGAAGGTGTAGGACGTGGTCTGGTAAATCGGTACTGCACGGGCGTTGGTGCCGGGCGCGGGTTGTTGTCCCGCGTGCACCTGCAAGGTTTCGTAGCGGTATGTCGGGGTGTTCTGGTCACTCATGGTCGTCTCCTGCAAACAGTGGTCGGGCGTCTGCCGGAGCAGGACGCGGTTAACCGGCAACACCGGCCGGCGGCGGTTCCGGCGCATCGGCGCAGCGTTTGCAGGGACTTCAGGCAGGATTCGGGCGGAATTCAGGCACTAAAAAACCCGCAGCGGCTGCGCCGGTGCGGGTTCGGAAGCGGTGGCTTTGAGGCTTAGCGAGGGCTCAAAGCGGCGCGTGCCCGCACGGCGATGCGCATGGACATGCACATACACATGCAGGCAAGGGCGAAAATCACGGCTGTCAAAATCTGTTCCATGCGCCGACTATCCATGACGACGGTGGGCTTGTCAAGACCCG
The DNA here is from genome assembly GCA_035701605.1 of Gammaproteobacteria bacterium. GTDB lineage: Bacteria > Pseudomonadota > Gammaproteobacteria > Natronospirales > REEB76 > DASSKW01. The sequence continues at coordinate 7,109 of DASSRV010000150.1, read as the reverse complement.
GTTTCGCGGCTACCGTGTGACGCACCTCGTGACCGGGAGCTGCCATGAGTCGCTGGAAACGCACGGCCTGGGTGGCGGGCCTGTTCGCTGTGACCTATGTGCCGGTGTTGTGGGTGGGGTTGTACAACCGTATCCAGCCGGAATTGTTCGGCATCCCGTTCTTTTACTGGTTCCAGTTCGTCTGGATCATCGTCACGGCCGTGGTGACCGCCGCAGCCTATCGCGCCCGGCTCTGACATGAACTGGCCTGCGCTGATTGTGTTTGTCGCCCTGTTCACGCTGGTCACGGTAATGGGCTTTGTGGCCGCGCGCTGGCGGCGTGCCAGCCTCGATCATCTGAACGAATGGGGCCTGGCGGGACGCCGTTTCGGCACGCTCGTGACCTGGTTCCTGCTCGGCGGCGATCTTTATACCGCGTACACCTTCATCGCGGTACCGGCACTGGTGTTCGGTGCGGGCGCCATCGCGTTTTTCGCGCTGCCGTACACGCTCATGGTGTATCCCTTCGTGTTCATGGTGTTCCCGCGCCTGTGGTCAGTGTCGCGCAAGCACGGCTTCGTCACGGCCTCGGATTTCGTGCGCGGTCGCTATGACAGCGGGCTGCTGGCGCTTTTGGTGGCTATTACCGGCATTCTCGCCACTCTGCCTTATATTGCCTTGCAACTGGTCGGCATTCAGGTGGTGATTGCCGCGATGGGTTTCACCGGCAGCGGGCTGGTCGGCGATCTGCCGCTCATCATCGCGTTCGTGATCCTCGCCGCGTACACCTATACCAGCGGCTTGCGCGCACCGGCCCTGATTGCGGTGGTCAAGGATCTCCTGATTTACATTGTCATCATCACGGCGGTGATCGTGATTCCGATCCAGCTTGGCGGGTACGGCCACATCTTTGCCGCGATACCGACCGACAAATTGCTGCTCAAGCCACCCGCGGGCGGCAATCTCGGCAGTTACGGCGCCTATGCCACGCTCGCACTCGGTTCCGCGCTGGCACTGTTCCTGTACCCGCACTGCATCACGGGACTGTTGAGCGCGAACAGCCGCAAGGCCATCAAGCGCAACATGGCGCTGTTGCCGGCGTATTCGCTGGTGCTGGCCCTGATCGCGTTCCTGGGTTACATGGCCTATGCGGCGGGCGTACAGCACGATCCGGCCTATGCGGAATATTTCAAGCGTTACGGCGCGGACTTCGCGGTGCCGGCGCTGCTGCTGCATTCGTTTCCAGCCTGGTTCGCAGGTGTGGGTTTTGCCGCCATTGCCATCGGTGCCTTGGTGCCGGCCGCCATCATGTCCATCGCGGCGTCCAATCTTTTCACGCGCAACATCTACAAGGAATACCTGAAGCCCGGCGCCAGCGACAAGCAGCAGGCCGACATGGCCAAGCTGGTATCGCTGGTGGTCAAGCTCGGCGCGCTGGCGTTCATCATCTTTCTACCCGAGCAGTACGCCATCCAGTTGCAGTTGCTGGGTGGAGTGTGGATCATCCAGACCCTGCCGTCCGTGGTGGTGGGCCTTTACACCCGCTGGCTGCACCGCTGGGCGCTGGCCGCCGGCTGGCTGGCCGGCATGCTGTGCGGCACCGGCATGGTCGCGGCGCAGCATTTCAAGTCTTCCATCTATCCGCTGCAACTCGGCGATTTCACCGTGCCGGGGTATGCGGCGCTGTATTCGCTGGTGCTGAATTTTGTCGTGGCCGTTGTGTTCACTGCGATTTTCAATGCGCTCAAATTCTCTTCAGGCAGGGACCACACTGCCCCGGATGACTACGAGGACGGGGTGGCATAGACTGCCCGGAATTTACCTGCCTGCGACCGGTACGGAGATGACCGCACCAGCAACCGGAAACCTCTCGCGCGATCAAGCCTTGAGCTCCTACCATAAAGGGCTTGAGTTGTATCAGGCAGGCGATGAAGCGGCTGCGCGCAATGCGTTTGCCGAAGCTGTAAGCCTCGACGACTCTCTGGCTCCCGCACATTATCAGTTGGGCAACTGCCTGCGTCGCACGGGCGATACCCGTGGTGCGGAACAGGAACTCAAGCACGCCATCGCCCGCGATGTCTCCTTGACGGACGCGCATGTAAGTCTGTTCTATCTCTATCGTGGTTTGGGCAGGCTCAAGGAAGCCAGAACGACATTGATGGCGCTGATTGCCGCCAATTCAGCCGATACACGGATCTGCTACCAGATGGCGGAAATGTTGCAGGAAATCGGCTGCCATGCCGATGCGGCTTCCGTATATGAAGCGTGTTTGAAACGGGAACCGCAGAATGCCAGGGCTTGGCTCAGGTCGGGCAGGATTTATCAGAGGATGGGGCGTTTCCGCGATGCAGAGCGGGCATTTCTTGCCGCGATCGAGCAAGATGCGGAAACGGATGCCGCCTACATGCTGTTAGCGCATACCCGGCGTTTCGGCTCTTCAGATCGTGCCTTGATCGAGCGCTTCGAAACCACACTGCGCGCACCCGGGTTAAGCGAAGAAACCGCCAAATGCCTGCACTTCGGTCTTGGGAAAATGCACGATGACCTGGGCGAATATGGGCCCGCATTCGAGCATTTCCGTACCGCCAACAGTCTGCATCGTCGGCACGTGTACTTCGACCGGGCTGCACTGAAGAATTTCGTTGAAACCTCAAAACAGGTGTTCACGCCCGAACTTTTCAAGCACCGCCATATCAATGCACTGGAGCTCCCCGTGCCATGCTTCGTGGTTGGCATGCCACGCAGCGGCACCACCCTGGTGGAACGCATCCTTGCCAGTCATCCCGATGTTCACGGTCTGGGAGAGACGGAATTGGTGGATATGCTGGCGGAGCAGGTCTCCGAAATGGTCGGCGCGCCGTACCCACACCGCATCGGAGACCTGAATGCTGCAAGCAGGGAGGCCCTGTCGGCACAGTTTTGCAGCCAGCGGCCCATTGAAGCCCAAACGGCATTGCGGGTGATAGACAAGAATCCGCTTAATTTCCTGCATCTGGGACTGATTGCGCTGATATTCCCCGATGCCCCCGTCCTGTACTGTACGCGCGATCCGCTGGATACCTGTCTCTCCATTTATTTCCAGCATTTCGCTCATCCGCGCAACAGTTATGCGTATGATCTCGACGATATTGCCTTTTTCCATCGGCAATATCGCGAACTCATGAGTCATTGGTGCAAGGTCTTGCCCGTACCGCCTCGCGAAATAATCTACGAAGAACTGGTAAACAACCCCGAGGCTGAAATCCGCACGTTGGTATCGGTGACAGGATTGGATTGGAACCCGGTGTGTCTGGAATTCCACAAGCACGGGGGCAGCATATCCACGGCAAGTCTGTGGCAGGCGCGGCAGGCCATTTATCGTGATTCAGTCGGGCGGTGGCATCATTATGCCGAACACCTTCAGGATTTGATGCATGCTTTTGAACGGTAGCGGACAGCCATGAATATTGAGCGTGGAATCGGTCTGGCGGCCGCAGTGTTGACGACGATTTCATTTGTGCCCCAGGTGTGGCGTTCGCTGCGCACGCACGATCTGCGCGGCATTTCACTCGGCATGTATGCGGTATTCACGCTCGGGATTGCACTGTGGCTGGTGTACGGCGTGTTGATCCACGATTTGCCCGTCACGCTTGCCAACGCCGTGACGCTCGTTCTGGCAGGCATCGTGCTGGCGCTGAAGCTGAAACATGGTTGAAGCACGTCGGTACACGGGATGGGTATTTGCAATGGGAGCCTGCGTCCTGTCGGTTGGCATGAGGCCCGCGCATGCCCGGAACGACGCGTTTTCGACGTATCTCGGCGCGGCAGTAACCACTTCGCATGTCCGTACCGAGTTTGATTATCCCGGTGGCGCGGGTTACAGCGCGAGCATCAGTCGTTATTCGGTGACCATTTTGCAGGCCGTGGCGCCGGACGTGGATTTCGGGCTGGGGGGAGATTACTTCATTGCCAGTCTCGACAGTCCGGCGCTGGCGGCCAGCAACGAGAGTGATGGTCGTGCCTACGGCATCTCGCTACGCTGGCATCCGCGTCTGTGGGATTATCTGGGGCTCGACGCCAGGGCCGGCTACCGCTGGAACGACATGGATTTCTCTACCGCCAACACCGCCCGACCGCAAGTGAACTGGCGCGAAACCCGTCTCGAGGCAGGGCCGGTGCTGTATCTGGGCAATTGGCGGGTATCGCTGGCGGCACGCTGGTGGCAGGTGTCGGGCCGGGAAACCGATCCCGGTCCGCCGGCCGCGCGCTTCGATTTCGGTGCCGCGAAGCGCCTCGGCTTCGGGCTCGGCGTGGCATATTATCTGGACCGCACCGGCTCGGTGGGTCTGTATGCCACGACGGGCGCCGAACGCGGCGCGCAACTCGTGTTCATGCGCGGCTTCTGAGCGCGACGAGCAACGGTTTCAGGTTCTGGCTTGTCACATGACCGGGGAGAACTGTGATGCTGTGGTTGTGGATTCCCGCACTCATCGTAATCGTACTGCTGGTGGTCGCCGTGCACGACATCGTGCAACGACGGCACGCGATCCTGCACAACTATCCCGTCCTCGGCCATTTCCGCTACTGGATGGAATTCATCGGACCGGAACTGCGGCAGTACTGGGTGGCGGACGACAAGGAAGAACTGCCGTTCAACCGCAGCGAACGCAGCTGGATCTACGCCACCGCCAAGCAGCAGAACAATTATTTCGGTTTCGGCACTGAAGAGCAGTTGTACGGCACCGGGTATCCCATCATCAAGAACGCCGCGTTTCCGTTTCCGGAACACAAGGCCACCTGGCCGGGTGACGATCCGAGTGCGGTACCCTGCCTCAAGATCATGGGCGCGAGCCACCGTCGCAAACGGCCTTACCGTCCCGGCTCGGTGGTGAATATCTCCGCCATGTCGTTCGGGGCGCTCGGCAAGCACGCCATCAGCGCGCTCAATCTCGGTGCCAAGCTCGCGGGTTGTTACCACAATACCGGCGAAGGCGGCATCAGCCCCTACCACTTGCTGGGCGCGGATCTGGTGTTCCAGCTCGGTACCGGCTATTTCGGTGCGCGCGATCCGGACGGAAAGTTCTCGCTCGACATCGTGGCCGACAAATGTGCCCGCTACCCGCAGATACGCGCCATCGAAATCAAGTTGTCGCAGGGCGCCAAGCCCGGCAAGGGCGGTGTGCTGCCGGGTGCGAAAGTGGTGCCGGAAATCGCGCAGACGCGCGGCATCCCGGAATACCAGGATTGCATATCGCCGAACGCGCACAGCGAATTCGGCAACGTGGACGAGATGATTGATTTCATCGAGCGTATCGCCGCGCGCACCGGCCTGCCAGTGGGCGTGAAGGCCGCGATCGGAGAAACCGTATTCTGGGGCGAACTCGCCACCCGCATGAAGGCACGCGGCGAGGGGCCGGATTTCATCACCATAGACGGCGGCGAAGGCGGCACCGGTGCCGCGCCGCTCACCTACACTGATCACGTCTCGCTGCCGTTCAAGATCGGATTCGCGCGCGTGTACCAGTTGTTCCAGCAGGCCGGCGTGTCGCGCGACGTGGTGTGGATCGGCAGCGCCAAGCTCGGTTTCCCGGACCGTGCGGTGGTGGCCTTCGCCCTGGGTTGCGACATGGTCAACGTGGCGCGCGAAGCCATGATGTCCATCGGCTGCATCCAGTCGCAAAGCTGCCACACCGGGCATTGCCCGACCGGCGTCACCACCATGAGCGAATGGCGGCAGGCCGGACTCGACATCGAGGACAAATCCCGGCGCTGCGCGAACTTCATCAAGGGCTTCCGCAAGGAGCTGCTGGCGCTGGCGCACACCGCCGGCTACGAGCACCCCGGCCAGTTCACGGTCACGGACATCGAGCTGTCCACCGGCGTCAACAAGTTCTCGAGCCTGGAGGCGGTGATGGGCTATCGCGCCGATCCGGCGCCGTTCACCGCGATGCGCGACCTCGGGCCGGTGTAGCAGCGCGCACGCCGGAACGCGATAAAATGCGCGTCCGCCCCTGCTGTTCCGACACCATGCAACACGCCTCCGTCACCCTCCGCAAGCTGGACAAGCGCCTGCGCCGCAACGTCGGTCAGGCGATCCGGGATTTCAACATGATCGGGGAGGGCGACCGCGTCATGGTGTGCCTGTCTGGCGGCAAGGATTCCTACACGCTGCTCGACATCCTGCTCAAGCTGCGCGAGAGCGCGCCGGTGCGGTTCGACCTCGTCGCGGTCAATCTGGACCAGAAGCAGCCGGGCTTTCCCGAGCACGTGCTGCCGGAGTACCTGACGCGGATCGGCGTGCCGTTCCACATCATCGAGCAGGACACCTACAGCGTGGTCAAGCGGGTGATCCCGGAAGGCAAGACCATGTGCGGCCTGTGCTCGCGCCTGCGGCGCGGCGCGCTGTACCGCTACGCGGCGGAAAACGGCATCACGAAGATCGCGCTGGGCCACCACCGCGACGACATCGTCGAGACGCTGTTCCTGAACCTGTTCTTCGGCGGCCGGCTCAAGGCCATGGCGCCCAAGCTCAAATCGGAGGATGGCCGCCACGTCGTGATCCGGCCGCTGGCCTACGTCAGCGAGGCGCAGATCGAACGCTACGCGCGCGCGCGGCAGTTCCCGATCATTCCCTGCAAGCTGTGCGGCTCGCAGGACAATGCGCAGCGCCGCCAGGTCAAGCAGATGCTGGCCGCCTGGGAGCGCGAATATCCGGGGCGCACCGAGTCGATCTTCTCGGCGCTGCGCCACGTGGAGCCGGCGCACCTGGCGGATACGGACGCATTCGACTTCAAGGGTCTGGATGACGAGTCATCCCAAGCCACTCGCTGAGTCCTACTGGGTCATCCCGGGAAAACTGCTCGCCGGCAAGCACCCGGGTGGAAAGAATCTCAAGGAACTGGAGCGACGCCTCGGGCCACTGCTCGACGCCGGCTTCGACGGCTTCCTCGACCTGACCGAGGAACAGGAAATCGCCTCCTACCAGGGCTATCTACCGGTCGACGCCGCCTACGTGCGCATGCCCATCGTCGATCACGGCGTGCCGCGCGACGCCGCCAGCATGGCGGCGATCCTCGCGGCATTGAGTGACTTGCTGGCCGAGGGGCGCCGCGTATACCTCCACTGCCGTGCGGGTATCGGTCGCACCGGAA
>DASSRV010000149.1:0-11479 GCA_035701605.1 Gammaproteobacteria bacterium | reverse complement strand
CTTGAGCACCGCGGAAGCGATGTACATGGCGCTCAGCATGTCGCCGAGCCGCGCGGAGAGTTTTTCCTTGCGCTTGAGTGCGCCACCGAGCGTCAGCATGGCGGCATCCGAGGCCAGCACGAACGAGGCGCTGAAACGATTGATGTGCTGGTAGTAGCGGTGCGTCGGTTCGCCGACCGGCACGCGCGTGAAGCGGGCAATGCTGAGCGCCAGCACCAGCGAGCGCGCGGCATTGCTGAGCGCGAGGCCGGCGTGCGCAAACAAGGCATCGTCAAACTGCTTCATGGCCTCGGCGTGATCGTCCATGGCCGCCGCGCGCATTTCCCTGAGCACGTAGGGATGGCAGCGGATCGCGCCCTGGCCGTAAATCATGAGATTGCGCGTCAGGATGTTGGCGCCTTCCACGGTGATGGCGATCGGCACGGATTCGTAGCCGCGCGCGAGGTAATTGCGCGGACCCAACTGGATGCCCTTGCCGCCGTGTATGTCCATGGCGTCGTTCGCCACACTGCGCGACATCTCGGTGACGTGGTACTTGGAAATCGCGGCACACACCGCGGGCGATTCGCCGAGGTCAATGGACGCCGCGGTCATGCTGCGCACCGCTTCCATGGCGTACAGCGTGCCCCCCATGCGGCCCAGCACTTCATCCACGCCGTCGAATTTCGCGATCGGCAGGCGGAACTGCTTGCGCACCCGCGCGTACGCGCCGGTGGCGTACACGGCGGCGCGCGCGCCGCCGGTGGTGTTGGATGGCAGCGAAATGGCGCGCCCCGCGCCCAGGCATTCCATCAGCATGCGCCAGCCCTGCCCCGCCATCGGCATGCCGCCGATGATGAAATCGAGCGGCACGAACACGTCCTTGCCCTGGGTCGGGCCGTTCTGGAACGGGATGTTGAGCGGGAAATGCCGCCGCCCGATGGTGATGCCGGGCAGGTCCACCGGGATCAGTGCGCAGGTGATGCCGTATTCGTCCCGGTCGCCCGCGAGGTGTTCGGGATCGTGGAGCTTGAATGCCAGACCCAGCACGGTGGCGACGGGCGCCAGGGTGATGTAGCGCTTGTCCCAGTTCAAGCGGATGCCGATCACGTCCTTGCCCTGCCACTGGCCCTTGCACACGATGCCGTAATCGGCAATCGAACCGGCATCCGAACCGGCACTGGGCGAAGTCAGCGCAAAGCACGGGACGTCCTTGCCGGAGGCGAGTCGCGGCAGGTAGTGATCCTTCTGTTCTTCTGTGCCGTAGCGCAGCAACAGCTCCGCGGGACCGAGCGAATTAGGCACCGCACAGATGGACGCGGCGGTGGGACTGCGCGTCCCGATCTTGGCCAGCGTTTCGGAATTCATCAATGCGGAGAATTCGCGGCCGCCGTAGCGTTTCGGGATGATGAACGCGAAGAAGCCCTTTTCCTTGAGGTAGGCCCAGGCTTCCGGCGGCAGATCGCCCCACTCGTGCGTGATCTTCCATTCGTCCAGTATGCCGCAGAGTTCCTCGACTTCATGGTCGAGAAAATGCTGTTCTTCATCGGACAGTTTCGGCGCCGGTGTTTCCAGCAGCTTGCTCCAGTCCGGCCGGCCGCTGAACAGCTCGCCGTCCCACCACACGGTACCGGCTTCGAGCGCTGCCGCTTCGGTTTCCGACATCTCCGGCATGATCTTGCGGAACAGGTCCAGCAGCGGCCTGCTGATCCAGTGGCGACGCAGTTCGCGGACATTGAGCAGGATCGCGAACGCCAGGAACACCAGCCAGAACAGCAGCGTGAGCGAATACGGCCCGGTGCCGATGGCGGTGTAGATGATGAGGTACACCAGGTAGGCGCCAGTGGCGGTCAGCAGGCTCACGCGCTGATACATGAGCGCCACGCTGCCGATGAGGAAGATCAGGATCCAGATGAGCGCGCTCACGACTGCATTCCTTATTCAAGGTCCGCGCGGCAGCAGTGCCGGCGGCTACAACTATACTCCTGCATCCCCGCCCAGCGCCGCGCGCATGGCGGCCGGCATGCGGATGACTTTCTGCGAGCCGAAATCGAAGCACACGATGCCGGTCTTGGCGTGGATGACATCGCGCCCGGAAGCCGCATGGCACAGGCGGTAATAGAAGTCGCAGCCGCGGCTGCCGAAATCGCCGGCCGCGACCTCGATGCGCAGGCGTTCGGCATAAAACGCCTGTGCGCGATACACGAGCGCCGCATCCGCCACCACCAGGCCGTGCCCGTCGGCCGAGATTTCCTCGAGATCAAGTGCACGCAGATAACGACGGCGCGCCTCGTGGATGAGGCCCAGGGCCTGATCGTTGCCGAGGTGATTGCCGTAATTGAGGTCCGTGACGCGCACGTCGAGTTCCGTGCTGAACGGAAATGTCGCGGGCAGGGCGATTTCAACGCGCGCCATGACGGGACGCCGAAAACAAAAAGGCCACGCGCCTGCGCGCGTGGCCCTGTGATTGCCGCTGCAACATGAAACCGCTCACGCGCCCAGGAGATCCTTCACGCCTTCGCGTTCTTCCCGCAATTCCTGCTCGGTGGCCTGCATGCGGGCCTTCGAGAAGGCATTGGGCTTCAGGCCCTTGACGATCTTGTACTGGCCCTTGGCGCACACCACGGGGAAGCCGTAGATGATGCCTTTTCCGATGCCGTAACTGCCGTCGCTCGGCACGCCCATGCTGACCCACTGGTTCTTGCTGCCCAGTACCCAGTCGCGCACGTGGTCAATCGCAGCCGAGGCGGCCGAGGCCGCCGACGAGGCGCCGCGCGCCTTGATGATGGCGGCGCCGCGCTGCTGCACGGTGGGGATGAACTCCCCGGTGATCCAGTCGCCGGTCACGAGTTTCATGGCCGGCTTGCCCTTGACCGTGGCCTGGTGGATATCCGGATACTGGGTCGAGGAATGATTGCCCCAGATCGCGAGCCGCTTCACGTCGTTGACGTGCGCGCCGGTCTTGGTCGCGAGCTGGCTCAGGGCGCGGTTGTGGTCCAGCCGCATCATGGCCGTGATGTTCTTCTTGTTGAGGCGCGGTGCATTGGCGGCGGTGATGAGCGCATTGGTGTTGGCCGGGTTGCCCACCACCAGCACCCGGATGTTCTTTTTTGCGACCTTGTTCAGCGCCTTGCCCTGCGCGGAGAAGATTTTCGCGTTCTCGAGCAGCAGGTCCTTGCGCTCCATGCCGGGTCCGCGCGGCTTGGCGCCGACCAGGATGGCGAAATCGGCATCCTTGAATGCCACCTCGGCGCTGTCGCTGGCGACGATGCCGCGCAGCAGGGGGAAAGCGCAGTCGTTCAGCTCCATGACCACGCCGTTGAGCGCGCCCAGCGCCGGGGTCACTTCCAGCAATTGCAGGATCACGGGCTGGTTCGGCCCCAGCATGTCGCCGGCGGCAATGCGGAAAATGAGCTGGTAACCGATCTGGCCGGCCGCGCCGGTGACGGCGATGCGGACGGGCTTCTTCATGACGGGCATGGATGACTCCGTGGGTACGTGAGGGAAGCCGCGGGAGCGGCGCGCGAGACAGACCGCCAATTTTATCACCTGTGCCCGGCGGCAACGGCAGGGCCTGTGCCTGCCGCGCGGGACATGGGAGGCCGGCCGTGGGCCGCGGCGGCAGGGTGTTTATAGGGGGGTGTTATACCCGGCCCGCGCGGAACGCCTCGTGGAAGGGGCCGGGGGAGTGGATTCCAGGTCGGAGATATGAGCATAACTCATTGATTTATATGAAAATACAATGGACACGCAAAAAATTCTTTCCGCCCTCTTGCTTTTCTCGGGTTTGGTGTTATAGTTATCTACAACACCACTACGGAATCGGCCTGAAGGCGGTTCCCGGATCAGAGAGAGAAGGAGAGCAGTCATGTTCAGCAACACACAGAAAGCCATTCTTGTCGCCGGCCTGGCCATCAACCTCGCCGCCATTGTCACGGTGAGCGCCGTGATGCACCAGCGCGAAGTGCGGGCCCACAGCATTCAACTCGGGACAATCGTCGTGACCCCCGCCGATGCCGAACGTCGGGTCGCTGCGGACGGCACCATTGAAATGGTGCTGCCGCCGATCAGGGTGACCGCCGCCGACGCGGAGCGCCGGGTGGCCGCCAACGGCACCATTGATATGGTGCTGCCGCCGGTGGCCGTCACGGCCGCCGACGCGGGCGACGCGCAGTACGCCGCGAGCGGACAGGATCAGGACGCCGACAACGGTCTGGCTGTACAAATCCTGCTCCAGACCCTCGACACGCTGTCGCCCGGGCAGTACCTGGAAAGCAGTCTGTCCCTGGACGTGCTCGGCACGCTGGCCTTTGACCGCGCGGGCCGCTAAGGTAGCCCGAGATTTACCGCTTTAGTGTGCTAAAGCAGCGGGAGAACGACATGGACCCGAACTGGAGCGACAACCAGCCGATCTACCGGCAACTGCGCGACCGCGTGGTAGCCATGATCCTGGAGGGTGCGCTCAAGGAAGGCGACCCCTTGCCCTCGGTGCGCTCGGTGGCAGCGGAATACCAGATCAATCCGCTCACCGTGCTCAAGGGCTATCAGGCACTGGTGGATGAGCAACTGGTGGAGAAACGCCGCGGCCTCGGCATGTTCGTGCGCGAAGGCGCCAGCCGCGCGCTGAAGAAGAACGAGCGCGAGGTGTTCCTGAACACCGAGTGGCCGCAGATCGTCGAGCGTATCCGCCGGCTCGGCCTGGAACCCGGCGAACTACTCAAGGCCGTGGCAGACGGCGAAGGGAGCAAATCATGACTGTGCAGGTAAAAGCACGCGGTCTCAGCAAAACCTACGGCAGCCTGCGGGCGCTGGACCGGGTGGATTTCGACATCGAGGAAGGCTGCATCGTCGGCCTGATCGGCCCGAACGGCGCCGGCAAGACCACCGCCCTCAAGGCCATGCTCGGTCTCACCGATTTCGAAGGCGAGCTGGACGTGCTGGGCCACGATCCGCGCATCTCGCGCCACCGCCTGCTGCACGACGTGTGCTTCATCGCGGACGTGGCGGTGCTGCCGCGCTGGCTGAAAGTCGCCAACGCCATCGAATTCGTGGAAGCGGTGCATCCGAAATTCAGTCGCGAGCGCGCCATGCAGTTCCTGGATCGCACCAAGATCCAGCAGCGCAGCAAGGTCGGCGAGCTGTCCAAGGGCATGGTGACGCAGTTGCACCTGGCGCTGATCATGGCGATAGACGCGAAGCTGTTGATCCTGGACGAACCGACGCTGGGTCTCGACATCCTGTACCGCAAGGATTTCTACGCCACCCTGCTGAACGACTACTTCGACGGCCAGCGCACCATTGTCGTGACCACGCACCAGGTCGAGGAGATCGAGAAGATCCTCACGCACCTGATGTTCATCAACAACGGCCGCATCTCGCTCAACCGTTCCATGGAGGAGGTCGCGGAGGAATACACCGAGGTGCTGGTGGGCCCGGAACAGACCGCCGCGGCGCAGGCGCTCAAACCCCTGCACGAGCGCGAGGTGTTCGGCAAGAAACTGTATCTGTTCGAGGGCGTGAGCCGCGAGCAGTTGTCGGCACTCGGTGAAATCCATACCCCGAGCGTGGCCGACATCTTCGTCGCCAAGATGAAAGGAGACGCGAAATGAACGCCGCCATCAAACCGTACGTTGCCCTCGGCAAGCGCGAACTCTGGGAGCACCGCGCGTTCTGGATCGTGCCGCTGGTGATCGTCGCGATCGGCACGCTGCTGACGATGTGGGGCGGTGGCATGCTGATCTATGCCTATTACAACGGCTACCTCGAGAATGCCGAATACGCCGTGCAGATGGGCGGTATCAACGTGGCGTACCTCAAGATAACCATCATCGGCGGTGCGGTGCCCTTCAACATCGCGTTGGTGGCGCTGGTCAGCTTCTACCTGATTGATACCCTGAATGCGGATCGGCGTGATCGCAGCATACTGTTCTGGCGCTCGCTGCCGACATCGGACACCGCCACGGTGCTGTCCAAGCTGTTCACCGCCATGTTCACCGCACCGGCCATTGTTCTGGCGCTGTTCATCGGTTTCGAGATCATCGCCGCCATCATTCTCGCCATCGCCAACGCGGCCATCGGTGTGAATCCCTTCGTGCTGTTTCACCCGTGGGTCGCGCTGGTCACTTTCACCACCCTGGCCTGGGCGTTTGTGGCCCAGTCCCTGTGGCTGCTGCCGTTCTACGGCTGGTATCTGCTGTGCTCGGCCTGGGCCAAGCGCAATGCCTGGAGTTGGGTCATCCTGGTGCCGGTTGCCATCATTGTGCTGGAAGCCATCATGTTCCAGACCGATCACTTCGGCGCCCTCATCGGCGGGCACATTGCCGGCCTGATGGACCTGATGGTGGGCAATGACGGGTTCACCCTGCACTCGATGGGGGATTCCACCATGCCCAAGGCCGTGGGTCACCTCATGTCGTTCGGCTCGGTGGGGCGTTTCATGCTCAAGCCGGAAATGTGGATCGGGGTGGCCATCGGCGCCGCGTTCACGGCCGGCGCCATCTGGCTGCGCCGCAACCGCAATGAAATCTGATGCCTTGTTCTGAAAATCGAGGAGTGACAACTTGAAAACCATGCGTAAATTGATTCTTGTCGTGCCGATACTGGCCATGCTGGGCGGTTGTGTGCTGGCCTTTGACGGCGGCGATTCGAGCCATGGCCACTGGAGCAATTACAGCAGTGATTCGGATCGCGCCCTGGCCGTGGCCGTGCGCAACAACCTGGATGATGACAGCCAGACCCGTGCGGCCGCGATTCGCGTGTACAGCGACGACGGCGACATCACCCTGCGCGGCCGGGTCAAGGATGCGTCCACTCTGGCACGCGCGGTGTCCCTGGCGCTGGCGACGCCGGGCGTGGACAAGGTCGTCTGCGAAATCGTGGTGGACAAGGACTGAGCCAAGCACCCCGCACCGGAGAACAAACATGAAGCGTCTAGTGTTCCTGGGTCTGTTACTGCTGTCGTTGCCGCTCGCCGGCCATGCCGCCGCCACCCGCACGCTTGAGGGCGATGCCGCGACGCAGGGCGTCACGCGGCTGGTGCTGCATGCGGGAGTGGGCGAGATGAAGGTCACCGCTTCGCCGGACGACAGCGTCCACGTGCGGGTCGAGCTGGAGGAGAAATCCAGAAGCTTCCTGTGGTTCTTTCACTGGCACAGTGACGCCACGCGGCAGGAACTCGAACACATCAGTCTGAAGCAACAGCGTGAAGGCGACAGCCTGAGCTTCCGGCTCGACTACCCCGGCGATCTGGATGACGATGACGTCAAGCAGCACTGGAACGTGCAGGTGCCGGCGCGGCTCGCGGTCGGCATTGACATGAAAGTCGGGGAACTCAAGCTGTCCGGTGTGGCCGGCGGCGTGGAGGCCAGTTTGAATGTGGGCGAGATTGACGTCCGGACCCCGCGTGGCCCCATCAAGGCCACGATCAATGTCGGCGAAATCCGCGCGCGCTCCGCGACCACCCAGCCCGGCAACATCCGGCTTTCCACCACGATTGGTGACGCCACCCTGTATCAGTCCGGTGCGGGCGGTCAGGAGCAACTGCGGCACAGCGGTCTCGGACGCGAGGTCAGCGTCAGCGGCACCGGTCCGGACAGCATGGACCTCGAATCCAACATCGGCGAAGTCAGCCTGCGCATCGAGCCCGTGCAGTCCGATGCCAAAAAGCCGTAACCGGATTTGATTTCGCGCTTGCCAGCCGCGGTCGGTGCCACGGCGGCGACTTGTCGCCGGCAGGGATGAGAGAAAATGGCGGCGTGCGGAGCGCTCGTCCGCACGCTGAAACGGAGCCCGGAGATGGCCATGCAGCTTGTCGGTTCACTGTCCAGTCCTTACGTGCGCAAGGTGCGCGTGCTGCTTGCGGAGAAGGGGCTGGATTGCCCGCTGCGGCTGGAGGACGTGTGGTCGGCCGACACCGGCATCCGGCAACACAATCCGCTCGGCAAGGTTCCATGCCTGCTGCTGGACGACGGCAGCGTGCTGTACGACTCGCGCGTGATCTGCGATTACCTCGACAGCCTGCCGCCCGCCCATACCCTGATCCCGGCCGCCGGCCGTGAACGCATGGCGGTGTTGCGCTGGCAGGCGCTCGCGGACGGCGTGCTGGACGCGGGCGTCCTGATCCGGTTGGAGCACACCCAGCGCGAACCGCAGGAGCGCAGTGCGACATGGCTGGCGCGCCAGCGTGCCAAGGTGGACGCGGGGCTGGACCTGATGGCACGCGATCTCGGCGGCACGGAATGGTGCGTGGGGACGCGCTTCACGCTGGCGGATATCTGTACCGGTTGCGCACTCGGCTGGCTCGCGTTCCGGCTGCCGGATATTGACTGGCGCGCCGTGCATCCGGTGCTGGATCGTTACTACGCTCGCCTGATGACACGCCGGGCATTCATTGATAGCGCACCGCGTTAGGAAGATGCCGCCTGCCAGCGAATACATGCGGGCGCGCAGTCAGCCTAATAATCCAGGCCAGATTGAATTTTCCGGCCAGGATTCTGGTTTTCGTCATACCGGCCCTTCGACACGCTCAGGGCAGGCCGGGCTTCGCCCGAGCCGGTATCCAGTCCAGATGAAGTTTCCCGGCCTAGAGCCGGGAAGCCGATCCAGATCTGGGCCCCGGCCTCCGCCGGGGCGACGGATGCTTATCAGGTGAAGGTCGGTCAGGTCTTTCCGTCATACCGGCGAAGGCCGGTATCCAGTCCATATAAAGTTTCCCGGGCAAAGGCCGGGAAACCAATCAAGACCTGGGCCCCGGCCTCCGCCGGGGCGACGAATCTTGTCATTCCAGCCATGGACTGGCTGGAATCCAGTTCCAAGGAAGGAAAGTAAGAAAAAGTGAAGGGAATTCTTCCGCCAAGCCGTCAATCCCGGAAATTCACGAATTGCAACGGCTGTTCCAGCTTCGCGCTGCGCAACAGCGCGATGGCAGCCTGCAAGTCATCGCGTTTCTTGCCGGTCACGCGCACTTCATCGCCCTGGATCGCGGCCTGCACTTTCAAGCCGGAATCCTTGATGAGCTTGACGATCTTCTTCGCCAGTTCCTTCTCGATGCCCTGCTTGACCTTGACGAGCTGTTTGGCCTTGTCGCCGCCAATCGCCTCGATCTTCTGGGCATCGAAACTGGCGACATCAATGCCGCGCTTGGCGGCCTTGGCGTAGAGAATGTCCTGCACCTGCTTCACCTGAAACTCGCTGTCGCCGTAGAGCGTCATCAGGTTGTCCTGACGTTCGAGTTTTGCACTGGAACCCTTGAAATCGTAACGCCCGGTGATTTCACGATTGACCTGATCCACGGTGTTGGTCAGTTCCGCGGTTTCGACTTTGGACACGGCGTCAAACGAAGGCATGATGACTCCTCGGGGTAGCGACTGCGTGGCGGTGAGGGGCTTATAGTTAAACGATTACCGCCGCGGCAGCCTGCGTGGCTTTGCTGCGCGCCGCTTCGATGCTGTCCGCACGCGCCAGTGTCACGCCCATGCGGCGATGGCCGTGGAACTCCGGTTTGCCGAACAGGCGCAGCGCGGTGTCCGGTTCGGCCAGCGCGGCATCCACGTTCTCGTACAGCGGTCCGTCCGAATCGCCGTGCGGCAGGATCACGGCCGAGGCCGAGGGTCCGAACTGGCGGATCACGGGGATCGGCAGACCCAGGATCGCGCGCGCATGCAGTGCGAATTCCGACAGGTCCTGCGAAATCAGCGTCACGAGGCCGGTGTCGTGCGGGCGCGGCGACACTTCGCTGAACCAGACTTCGTCACCTTTAATGAAGAACTCCATGCCGAACACGCCGCGTCCGCCGAGGTTGTCGGAGATCAGCCGCGCCATGCGCTGCGCTTCCGCGAGCGCGACCGGCGACATCGGCTGCGGTTGCCAGGATTCGCGGTAATCGCCGGCTTCCTGGCGGTGGCCGATGGGTTCGCAGAACGTGGTGCCGCCGACGTGGCGCACGGTGAGCAGGGTGATTTCGTACTCGAAATCCACGAAACCTTCCACGATCATGCGGCCACGGCCGGTGCGCCCGCCTTCCTGACCGTACCGCCAGGCGGCTTCGATTTCCGACGCATGCCGGATGATGCTCTGGCCCTTGCCCGAGGAGCTCATCACCGGTTTCACCACACAGGGCAGGCCGATGGCCTTGATGGCGGCATGGAACGCGGCCAGGTCGTCGGCATACTTATAAGGTGAGGTGCGCAGCCGCAGTTCTTCCGCGACCAGGTGCCGGATGCCCTCGCGGTCCATGGTGAGCCGCGCGGTGCGCGCGGTCGGAATCACGTGCCAGCCCTCGGCCTCCAGTTCCAGCAACATGGGCGTGGCAATGGCCTCGATTTCCGGCACGATGTAATGCGGCTTTTCCAGTTCCACCAGCCGGCGAATTTCCGCACCGTCCAGCATGGCGATGACATGGTGCCGGTGCGCGACCTGCATGGCCGGCGCGTTCGCGTAACGGTCCACGGCAATGACCTCGACGCCGAAGCGTTGCAATTCGATCGTGACTTCCTTGCCCAGTTCGCCCGAGCCCAGCAGCATGACGCGCGTGGCGTTGGAGGTAAGCGGCGTGCCGATGCGGATCATGCGGGACCTTTTGCAGGTTGGGGCTTGGTGTGGATATCGCCAAGCAACAGCGACTCGGCGGTTTCGAGGTCTTCCGGCGCACCCCATAATACCAATACGTCATTTTCCTTCAGCACGGTATTCGGCGCGGGCTGACGGCCCACCACGCCTTCGCGGCGCAGCGCGGTGACCACGACCTTGACGGACTTCAGGTTGATCGCGTCGAGCGTCTGGCCGAGCGCGTGCGCGCCGGGATCGAGCGTGACGGTGTAAAGCTGCTCGCGGAACGCGTGTCCGGAAGAAATCGGCAGCGCATCCTGGCCACGGAACACGCTGCGCAGCAGGCTGTAACGGTGACTGCGCACTTCCTGCACCTTGCGCAGAATCCTGCCCATCGGCATGCCCAGGAGATGCAGCAGGTGCGCGGACACCATCAGGCTCGCTTCCATGGTTTCCGGAATCACCTCGGTGGCGCCGGCGGCCATCAGCTTGTCGAGGTCGGTATCGTCCCGGGTACGCACCAGCACCGGCAATTCGGGCCGGAGCTCCTTGACGCTGCGCAGGATCTTCAGCGCAGTCGGCACCTGGAAATAACTGATGACCACCGCGCGTGCGCGCCCGATGCCGGCGGCCTTGAGAATGTCCGGGTTGGCGCCGTCGCCGTAATACACCGGGTCGCCGGCTTCGCGCGCGCGTTTCACGCGCATGGCGTCCAGGTCCAGCGCGACGAAGGGAAAATCCTCCTGTTCCAGAAAGCGCGCCACGTTCTGGCCGACGCGGCCGTAGCCGACGATCAGCACGTGCTGTTCGGCCTGGATCGAGTGTTGCCCGACGTCGTGTTGCAGCATGTCGCGCTCGTCGGATTCGCCGGCGGGGAAAATGCGCGCCGCGAGTACACGGTTGATGCGGATCAGCAGCGGGCTCACCAGCATGCTGACCACGATCACCGCGAGCG
>DASSRV010000148.1:0-2817 GCA_035701605.1 Gammaproteobacteria bacterium | reverse complement strand
GACCGGGGACCGTTTCACCTGCTCGCAGGAATGCCTGGCGTTCCTCGCACAATTGGACGACTGGCAACCCGCCGAGAAGTTGTTCGATTGTTTTCCGGATGCGGAACGGACCGGTCTGGCCGAACAGCTTGCGCACCTCGTGGAATGCAATGCGTTGGTGGCCGAAGGCACGCCACAGGCGACACTCGACGAGCATTATCGGCAGGAATGGCAGTGGGGCACGGTGGCCGGCTTCTATCATTTCGGCGTACGCGATACGCCGTTCGTGGATGGCCCGGCCACGCGCGAATTCCTGCAGAAGCGCCGGCAGTGGCGGCCTTCGCCGCCGCTCCATCAATCGAACAAGGATGCGCTGAAGATCGTGCCCTTGCCGAAAACCGATCTGCGCCAGGAGCCTTTTGCGCTGATGCGCCGGCGCCGCAGCCAGCGGCGTTTCTTGCCGCAATCCATGTCACTGGAAACTCTCTCGGATTGCCTGTTCGCCGGCAACGGCATCCTGGAATTCTTCGATGACGAGGATTTCGGCCACCTGCCCATTACCATGACGCCCTCCGGCGGCGCGCGCAATCCCTTCGAGTTGTATGTGTATGCGCGCAATGTCGACGGGCTCGCGCCGGGGTTTTATCACTATGCGGCGCTGGAACATGATCTTGGCCTGGTACGCGCGGGTGAAGTCCGGGTACAGGACATGCTCGGCGGGCAGGATTGGCCCGCGCAAGCCGCCGCCATCGTGTTTCTGGTGGCACATTTCCCGCGCAGCATGTGGAAATACCCTCTGGGTGCCGCTTACCGCGTGGTGCTGATGGAAGCGGGTTTCATCGGCCAGAACATTGCGCTGGCGGCGACGCATCACGGCCTGTCCGCGATCCCCTCCGGCGCGTTCAAGGAATCCCTGATCGAATCCTGTCTCGGTACACCGGCCATCGAGACCGGGGTGCTGCTGAGCCTCAGTCTCGGCGTGCCGGAACCGGAGCAGGACAGCCACGCTGCCTGAAGCCCGATCGGTTATTCGGGCGCGGGAGTTGGCAGATATTGCTTCAGCAATGCCTGCAACTGTGCTTCGGTGTAGGGCTTCAGCAGGAAATCCAGCATGCCTGCCGCGAGCGCATTGGCACGGGTTTCCGGCAGGGCATCCGCGCTGACCGCGATGATGGGAGGATGTGATCCGCTCCGCGCAGCAATCAGCCTGCGCACTGCCTCGATGCCGTCCATGCCCGGCATGTGGATATCCACCAGCGCCAGATCCCAATTCACGGTGGCGGCCAGCCGGAGCAGTTCCGCGCCGCTTCCGGCCTCGCGGGTGCGATAGCCGTTCTGATGCAGCAGGGTGATCAGCAACTTGCGATTGATGGCGTTATCGTCCGCTACCAGAATCAGCGGTTGTTGCGATGCGCTCCGTTCGATCGGCGCATCCGGCTGCGGTTCTGTCGTGTGGGTGCCTGGCGCAACGGCCGCAGGCGGAATCAGTTTGCGCAGTTCATCCGATACCGCGGATTCCGCAACCAGTGCACTCAGCACCGGACACCCGAACAGGGTAGCGAGCCGATCCAGGGTTTGACGGTTCTCGCTGGGCGCCAATACCAGACGGGCAGGTGCGGCAGTGCCGATCTGTCTGGCGGGCAGTTCAGGGCTCTCCATTTCACGCATGTCGAGTACCCGGATCAGCACGTGGAAGGCTTGGGCTGCCGTTTCCGTCATGCTTTGCAGGGTTACGGGTTCCAGCCCCATGCGAGTCAGGCTGGCCTGCCAGGCCTGACGCGAGAGCGGATGCGGGTCGTAGAGGCCGACCCGGATCCGCGGCGGGAATGTCGCCGGGGATGTCGCCCGGCTTGCAACCTTGAAACCGAGGCGGAATTCGAAGGTGCTGCCCACGCCGGGTGTGCTCATCACCTCCATTTCCCCGCCCATCAGGTCAAGCAGCTTTTTGCAGATGGAAAGACCGAGCCCCGTGCCTTCCACACCAGAGAGGTCGGAACTCTGCTGCCGTGAATAGGCATCGAACAGGCCGTCAATTGCCGACGCCGAAATACCAATGCCGGTGTCGCTGATGGCAATGCCGAGTTGCACTGTTTTGGCCTGACGCCGGGTTTCCTGTACCCGTATGCAGATTGAACCGTGCGGCGTGAATTTGATGGCATTGCCGATCAGATTGGTGAGAATCTGCCGGATCCGCAAGGGATCGCCGCGCAGGTGCAGCGGGATACCGGGCGGGATGATGCGAATCAGTGCCAACTGTCTGGCGTAGGCGGAAGGCCCGAGCAGTTCGACGATGTTCTCGATCAACTCCAGCAGGTTGAAATCCACCTCGTCTATCAGCAGTTTGCCGGATTCGATGCGTGACAGGTCCAGGGTGTCGTTGATAATGGCAAGCAGAGAATCGGAGGAATGCTGTACCGTGCGCAGGTATTCGTCCTGCTCGGTCGTGGTGCCGGTATGAGCCAGGAGCTTCAAGTATCCCTGCATGGCGTTGAGCGGGGTGCGCAGTTCGTGGCTCATGTTGGCGAGGAACCGGGATTTGACCTGTTCGCCCTCGCTGGCACGCTGCTGGGCGATTTCAAGCTCCTGATTCTTGAGCGTCAGGGCTTCGACGCTGTTGCGCAATTCACTGGTGGCCCTGTCAACCTGGTCCTCGAGCTGGCTGACGAACGTTGACTTCAGATTATCCGCGTCGCGCAGCCGGGTGCTGACTTCCCGCTCGCGTCTGAGCTTGCGCTGCTGGACATACACGTACAGGAACATGCCGGACAGGATCAGCAGCACGTAGAGGGTATAGGCCCACCAGGTGCGCCACCAGGGCGGCAGAATGCTGAATTTCAA
>DASSRV010000147.1:0-2296 GCA_035701605.1 Gammaproteobacteria bacterium | reverse complement strand
CATGCGACGTTCGATACTGGCGGGCGTGGACACCATCGAGCACGGTTTCGGCGGCACGCGCGAAGTCTTCGAGCTGATGAAACAGCACCACGTCGCCTATCTGCCGACACTCGAAGCCGTGGCGGCCTATGCCGAGTATTTTCACGGCTGGAAACCCGGCAAACCGCCCACCGCCGAAATGCAGCAGGCCGAACATGCCTTCAAACTGGCCATGCAGGCCGGCGTCACCATCGGCTGCGGCAGCGACGTCGGCGTGTACGCGCATGGCACGAACTACAAGGAACTCGAATGGATGGTGCACGACGGCATGACGCCAACACAAGCGCTATTGGCAGCGACGGCCGTGGACGCAAAGATTCTTCGCCATGAGAACGACTTCGGCCGGATCAGGAAAGGGCTCTATGCCGACCTCATTGCCGTGAAAGGCGATCCCACCCAGGACATCCGCGCGATAGAACACGTGCCGTTCGTGATGAAAGGCGGCGTGATCTACAAGCAACCCTGATCCTGTCTGCTTCATCTCGTAGGTTGGGCTTCCTTCGTCAGCCCTACCTACGCATTAGAACCGGTCCAAGGGAATCTTGAAGTAACTGAACCCGTTCGATTCCGGCTCCGGCAGGCGGCCGGCACGGATGTTGATCTGCAAGGCGGGCAGCAGCAAGGCCGGGACGTTCAGGGTCTTGTCGCGTGCAGTACGCAGACGGATGTATTCCTCGCGTGTCATGCCGTCATGTACGTGGATGTTTGCGCGCTTCTGCTCTGCGACGGTGGTCTCATTCCGGTATTCGCGCCCGCCGGCTGCATAATCATGGCACATGAACAACCGCGTATCGCCCGGCAATGCCAGAATCTTCTGCATGGAATCGTACAGCATGCCGGCATCGCCACCGGGGAAATCGCAGCGCGCGGTGCCGCAATCCGGCATGAACAGGGTGTCGCCGACGAACGCGGCATCACCGACCACGTAAGTCAGACTGTCGCTGGTGTGTCCCGGTGTGGCGATGACCCGCGCATCGAGCTTGCCGATCCGGAACTGCTCGCCATCTCGAAACAGATGATCGAACTGGCTGCCGTCGGCAGGTACTTCGGTCTCAATGTTGAGCATGCGTGCAAACGTCTGCTGTACCTGACGAATGCCCGCACCGATTGCGATACGACCGCCCAGTTCGCGCTTGACATGCTGCGCCGCGCTCAGGTGATCCGCATGCGCATGGGTTTCGAGGATCCAGTCCAGCGTCAATCCCTGTGCTTTCACCCGCGCGACAATGGCATCCGCAAAATCCGTGCCGATGCGTCCTGCCGCTGCGTCGTAATCCAGCACCGGGTCAATGATCGCGGCCCGGCGCGTGGCGGGATCGCCGATCAGGTATGAATACGTGCACGAGCCCCGATGCAGGAATGCCTCGATTTGCATGTTGCCGCCAACCTTCACTTTCGGGTGCGGAAAGCATAGCCTATTCCCCAATCCAGTCGTACAAATTCCGGGAGCACTGTCATGCCCAACGCCGCCGATCTGGTTGCAGCAGCCAGGCAACGTATCCGTGAAATCACGCCGCAGGAATTGTCCGCCAAACTTTCCGGGCTCACCGTGATTGATGTCAGGGAACCGGCGGAATTTGCAGCCGGGCACCTGCCGGGCGCCATCAACATTCCGCGCGGGTTGCTGGAGTTCAAGGTGGAAACCGCCATTCCCGACCACGACCGCGCCCTCGTGTTGCATTGCCAGGGCGGCGGCCGCTCGGCGCTCGCGACGGTCGCCCTGCAGGAATTGGGCTACCGGAATGTCGTCAATCTGGCCGGCGGTTTTGCCGCCTGCGTGGCGGCGGGCCTGCCCACCGAACGCTGAGCCGGGCATGCACCAGCACGCGCATCCCGCGGTGCAGAGTCACGACGGTCCTCGGCGTTTCCTGCTGGCGCTGTTGATTACCCTGGGATTCGCGTGCATCGAATTTCTGGGCGGGCTGTGGTCCGGCTCGCTGGCGCTCATGGGCGACGCCGGCCACATGGCGACCGACGCCGCCGCACTGGGCATTGCCGCCGCCGCCGCGTGGCTGGCACGGCGTCCGGCCTCGGCGCGTCACAGCTTCGGTTTCGGCCGCATGGAAGTGCTGGCCGCACTCATCAATACGCTGTGCATGCTCGCCATCGTGGTCGGCATCGTCGTCGAGGCAATCCTGCGCCTGTCCACCCCGGAGCCGGTCAAGGCCTCGTGGGTCATGTTGATTGCCCTCACCGGTCTCGTCATCAATGTGGTTCTGTACCGGGTGCTGCAACACGGTGCGCACAGCCTCAACCT
>DASSRV010000146.1:0-14330 GCA_035701605.1 Gammaproteobacteria bacterium | reverse complement strand
CCCGGCAGACTGGCGCGGACCTGGATGGTGGGGAAGTCCACATTCGGCAATTCGCTGACTGGCAATGTGAAGTACGCCACCATGCCGAAAATCAGCAAGGCCGCCATGATCACCGTGGTCATCACCGGGCGGTGAATGAAGGGTGCGGACAGGTTGGTTTTCATGGCGTCGTCGCAGCGGTGTCCATAGTACGGCTACCGGCAGCGGGAGGCGTTTCGGCAAGGCGTATTTTCACGCCCGGACGCAGGTTGCGGGAGACGTGGGTAATGACTTTCTCGCCGGCATCGAGTCCCTTGCCGATCACGACAAGGTCGCCTACTTGCCGGTCCACCGTAACCGGCCGTACCACTGCGGTGTCATTTTCAACGACATAAACGAAATTGCCGTTCTCGCTGAATTGCACCGCGGTACTCGGGACAACCAGCGCGTTCGATTGCCGGGCGAGTTGTACCGTGATGCCTACGTATTGCCCCGGCCAGAGTTGCACCTTGTGATTGGGAATCTCGGCTTTCAGCATGACCGTGCCGGTGCCGGGATTGATGGTATTGTCCATGAAAACCAGCTTGCCCTCACCGAGATCGCCGCTGCCATCCTCACGGGTGACGAAGACGCGAATGGTCCGGGCTTGCTGGTATTTCCGTACCTGCGGAAGAAAGTGCTGCGCGAGATTGAATTGCACCAGAATCGGTTGCATCTGGTTGATGGTCACGAGCGGCGCGCTGTCGGATGGACCGACCACGTTCCCGGACCTGACCGCGATGGCACCGGTGCGACCGGTAATGGGTGCACGGATGTCGGTATAGCCGAGATTGATCTGGGCCTGTTGGTAGGCTGCCTGGGCCTGATCCGCGGCGGTGCGCGCATCCGCCAATTCCTGCGGCGTGATGTATTCCTTGGCCGCGAGCGGCGCCATGCGGTCGGCGTTGGCCTTGGCGCTTTCCCAGGCCGATTTTGCAGAGGTCAGTACCGCGACATACGGCGCCGGATCAATCTGGAACAGGCGCTGGCCTTTTTTTACCTGCTGGCCTTCGGTAAAGAACACCTGCTTCAGCACACCGCTGACCTGTGGGCGGATTTGCACGGAATGTTCGGACTGCACCTGGCCGACCGCCTGCAACTGGATCGGCATGGTCTGCCGCAGGACTGTCGCGGTATTCACCGTCAGAGGCTGATCCTGGGGACGATCGCGCCCGGTTTCGCTGCCGCTGATGATGCGCCAGGCGACCAGCACCACCAAGATGGCGAGCGCCAATCCACCGATGAACAGGAAGCGTGTTTTTGTCGTCACATTCACTCCATATCATGATACAGCGCATTCAAGTCGCCGACCGCGTGGCCGGGGTGAATTGCGCCACGAACCGGTCGTGGCCCGGCCTGTGCTGTGACGCTCCGGGGGCGTGGAAGTTCAGTAGCGTACGGTGGTTTTCGTATTTACAGCCCCGCCTGGACGGCCGCTTGCATTTTCCATGGCCTTTGAGTCTCTGTCGCTTCCGGGCGGGCGTATCCATGGCGGGTGAATATTGCGTGCCGCACGATGGCGGCCCGAGGCTGCCGCGCAAACAAGTATCAGGATGCGTCGAGCAGGGATTCACCTCGCGTACGTGCCGCCATGAGTTCGTCCAGCATGTGCGTGACATCGTTCACGGTGACGAGATCCATCGCCGCCGGGTCGCGTACCCGCGTGCCCCAGGGCGCGGTTGCCGCGTCCTGGTGATTGAACGTCTGCATGGCATCCGGATACCGGTTCACGCGCCAGCGTTGACTCAGGTACGGGCCGGCACGGTCCGGGTTGGTGGTCGCATACAGGCCGATCACCGGCGTACCGACCGCGGTCGCCATGTGCACCGGACCGGAATCCGGGGAAATCAGCACCGTGGTGCGGCTGAGCAGGGCGAGCAGTTGCTTGAGGTCGGTTTTGCCGATCAAATCCACGGCTTCGCTCTGCATGGCGTTGCGGATGGCATCGCCCATTTCCCGTTCGACCGCGCTCGGTCCGCCGCTCAGGATCACGCGAAGGCCATGCTGTTTCATCGCATGGTCGGCGACGGCGGCGTAATGATCGGCGCGCCAGTTCCGGAAATTGCGGAAACGCGCGTTGGCGCAGGGACTGATGACCAGGGTTGGTGTGCCGTCCGGAATCTGCGCGCGTGCGAACGCTTCCGCTGCGGGCGGCAGCGGAATGTCCCAGTGCAGTACACGCTGATTGACGCCGCAGGCTTCCGCGAAACCGAACAGACTGTCCATGACATGCTGGCGTTCGCGATGGGGTATGCGCCGATGGGTGAACAGCCACTGCCAGTCGTGGGCACGTTCACGGTCAAAGCCGAGCTTGATGTCCGCGCGTACCGCGATCAGGCTGGCAAGGCTCGCGCGCAGGGACATCTGCATGTGCAAGAGGAGATCGAAGCGCCGGCCCGAGAGTGTGCGCCGCAATTCCCGATAGGCGGAACGCCCTTTGGATTTATCGAAAATGATAAACTCGATGCCGGGGATGTCCCCGACCAGACCGGCTTCCAGCTTGCCGATGATCCAGGTGAAGCGCGTTTGCGGCCAAGCGGCCTGCAACGTGCGCACCACCGGCAGGGTGTGGCACACGTCGCCCACGGCGGACAGCCGCAGAATGCAGACCGAAGCAGGTGGTTTTGGCAACTCGGGCATGACGGATGGCTGAACGCACAGTCACCACAAAACGGGGATTCATCCTATACGATGACGCCTGCACGCGCCATGCGCACGAGGACCTGTTCTCGCCGCGGCAATGGGCACGGCGCGAAGCGTTGAGCGGTACGGTGGGCGGGCGTGGCCAGACCTGGATCGTGCACGGCGAGGACGGCGACTGGGTGTTGCGTCACTATCGGCGCGGCGGCCTGGTGGCGCATCTGGTCAGCGATCATTACCTCTGGAGCGGCCTTGAGCGTACCCGTGCGTGGCGCGAATGGCGGCTGCTCGACGCCTTATATAAGGATGGCTTCCCGGTACCGCAGCCGGTCGCCGCGCAGGTCACTCGCCGTGGCCCGTGGTATCGCGCGGACCTGATCACGCGCCTGATTCCGGATTGCCGCTCGCTGGCGACCGCACTGCACGCTTCGCGCATCGAGGCGCTGCCGTGGCAGGCCATCGGTGCCTGCATCCGGCGCTTCCACGACGCCGGCATCTATCACGCCGATCTCAATGCGCACAATATCCTGCTGGATGCACAGGGCAAGGTGTACCTGCTGGATTTCGATCGCGGCGAACGTCGCCATCCCGGCACCCTGTGGCAGGAAGCGAACCTTGGCCGGTTATTGCGTTCGCTGAGAAAATTCATCGCGCCGAGCGTGATCGAGAGCACAGCGTGGAACGCATTGCTGCACGGCTACCAGAACGGTACCATTCCGGCGCGCTGAACCGTGCACGTTTCAGTCGCGGGGCACGACCTTGAAGCGATCATGGCTCCACAAATACTGCTCCGGTGCGAGCCGGATGCGGTCTTCCAGTCGTCGGTTGAGGCGCAGGGCGTCCGCCACCGGATCGTCGGTTGGAAAATTTTCCAGCGCCGGTTCGATCACCAGCTTGTAACCCTGTGTGCCGGGCAGGCGCATGGCGAAGAACGGCACGACCGGTGCACCGCTGGTGCGGGCGAGCCTCGAAGTGGCGACATTGGTGGGCGCGGGGATGCCGAAGAACGGGATCATTTCGCTGTGCTTTCCGCGGTAACCCTGGTCGGCGGCGTACCAGACCGGCATGCCGGCCTTGAGGCTTTTCAGCATCAGGCGCACGTCCTGGCGCGGAATCGCGCGGTCGAACAGCCGTTCGCGGCTGGCGCGCATGACTTCCTCGATGAGCGGGTTCTCGTTGGGCCGGTACATGAGGTGCAGGTCGGTGTGCAGGCCGAGCAGGCGACCGGTGATTTCGAGTGTGGTGAAATGCGCGCACAGGAGGATCACGCCGTGCCCCCTGGCGCGCGCGGCGTGCATGTGCTCCAACCCTTCAACCTGTCCCAGTTCGCGCAGCCGCTTTTCCTTTGCCCACCAGCACAGGCCGAATTCCAGAAACGCAATGCCGAGCGCATCGAAGTGCGCGCGGGCCAGGCGCGCGCGTGCCGCCGTGTCCAGTTCCGGCAGGCATTTCTCCAGGTTGACCAGCGTGATGCGCCAGCGTCGGCGTGAAACCGTGCGCAGCAGGCGCCCCATGCCGCGACCGATGCCGAGTTGCAATGCAAACGGCAGTTGGATGGCGAGCCGGATGCAGCCGAGCAGCAGCCAGATGCCCCAGTAACGGGGTTTGAGAAATTCGGCTTTCATGCGACAGCGGGCAGAACGTGCATGGGCGCCAGTTTAGCCATGCGCTCCGGTCCGGTACAGCGTCCGGCGGGAATTGTCTGCATGGTATGATGCGGCCGGTTCGAAACCGGCTGGCTTGGGGTGTGCATGGATATCCGCGTTCCACAGTTCGATGGCGTGCGCGTGCTGGTGGCCGGCGACGTGATGCTGGATCGCTACTGGTTCGGTGCCACCGGGCGCATTTCGCCGGAAGCCCCGGTGCCGGTGGTGCACGTGCGCGACACCGAGGAGCGTCCCGGCGGTGCCGGCAACGTGGCGGTGAATTTGGCGAGCCTCGGCGCGCGCTGTACCGTGCTCGGCATCACCGGCGATGACGCGATTGCGAACACGCTCACCGAAACCATGCAGGCGCACGGCGTGCGCTGCCGGTTCACGCGCCTGAAAGGCAGCGCCACCATCACCAAGTTGCGGGTGCTGTCACGCCACCAGCAGCTCATCCGGCTGGATTTCGAGGAAAGTTTCGGCAAGTTCGAACGTGCGCCGTTGTTGCCGGGATTCGAGGACGAGCTGGCGCAAACCGACGTGGTGATCCTGTCCGATTACGGCAAGGGCAGCCTGAGTGCGGTGCAGGAGCTGATTGCGGCGGCGCGCGCAGCCGGCCGGCCGGTGCTGGTGGATCCCAAGGGTCGTGATTTCGCCAAATACCGCGGCGCCACCTGCATCACGCCGAACCTGACGGAACTGGAAGCCGTGGTGGGCGAATGCGCGGATGAAGCCGCTCTCGTCAGCAAGGGCGAGGCGCTGCGCGCCAGCCTGGATCTCAAGGCGCTCCTGATCACGCGCAGCGAACACGGCATGACGCTGCTGGAAGCGGGCCGACCGCCGCTGCATCTGCCGACGCTGGCGCTGGAAGTGTCCGACGTGACCGGTGCCGGCGACACCGTGATCGCGTTGCTCGCTGCGGGCGTGGGCGCAAAGCTCGCGCTCGCCGAGGCTGCCGCGCTCGCGAATCTCGGCGCCGGCCTGGTGGTGGCGAAGCTCGGTGCGGCCAGCGTGACGCCCGCGGAGCTGCGGCTCGCGGCGCACAGTCGCAGCGGCAGCGGCGTGATGAGCGAAGCCGCGGTGCTGGATGCGGTAGCCCATGCACGCAGCCAGGGTGAACGCATCATCATGACCAATGGCGTGTTCGACATCCTGCACGCCGGCCACGTGAGTTACCTCGATGCCGCGCGGCGGCTCGGCCAGCGCCTGATCGTCGCGGTCAACGATGACGCTTCCGTGAAGCGTCTGAAAGGCGCGCAACGTCCGGTGAATACATTGGAGAATCGCATGGCAGTGCTGGCCGCGCTGTCCTGCGTGGATTGGGTGGTGCCGTTCACGGAAGACACGCCGGAGCGGCTGATCTGCAAAGTACTGCCCGACGTGCTGGTGAAGGGCGGCGATTACGCGCCCGAAGAAGTGGCGGGCTACGGCTGTGTCACGAAACACGGCGGCGAAGTCCGCATCCTGCCGTTCGTGGAAGGCCTGTCCACCACCGCGACCATCGAAAAATTGCGCCGCGGCTGATTCCTCCGTGCGCTTTTTCTATTCACTCGCGTTGCTGCTGTTGATGCCGGTGGCCCTGACGTGGCTGGCATGGCGCACCTGGCGTCAGACCGGACGTCTGGATCGTGTCGGCGAACGGCTCGGGAGTTTTCCGTATCTGCCGCCGCGCCAGACACTGTGGGTGCACGGTGCCTCGGTGGGCGAGATCCGCGCCGCCCTGCCGCTGGTGAATGCGCTGCATCGCAAATATCCGCAGCGCCCGCTGCTGGTCACCAGTTTCAGCGGGGCCGGTCGTGCACACGCACAGGAGCTGTTCGGCGATCGTGCCATGGTGGCGCAACTGCCCTACGATTTTCCCTGGTGCGTGCAGCGCTGGATGCGCTCCGTTCAGCCGGCGGTCGGCGTCATCATGGAAACCGAGATCTGGCCCAACCTCCTGGCGGGGTGCTGGAAATACCGCGCGCCGGTGGTGATGGTGAGCGCACGCCTGTCCGCGCGCTCGATGCGGCGCTACCTGAAACTGCGACGCCTGACGCGCACCGCGCTGGCCCGGGTCACGCGCATCGCGGCGCAGTCTGCGGGCGATGCCGAGCGTTTTGTCGAGCTGGGTGCGGCGCCCGAGCGTGTCGGCGTGGGTGGCAACCTCAAGTTTGATCTGCGTTTCGCGGATGATCTGGTGCCGCGCGCGCAGTCCCTGCGGCAACGGTTGTTTGCCGGCTCCGGCGTGTGTGTCGCCGGCAGCACCCGTGAAGGCGAGGAACAGATCGTGCTGCGCGCCTTCGCCCAGGTGTGCGCGCGGCGTGCAGATAGCGTGCTGGTACTGGCGCCGCGTCACCCGGAGCGTGCCGAGGCCGTGGCGGCGCTGGTGCGCAAGGCCGGTTTCAACTGTCGCCGCCGCAGTCAGGGCGAGCATGCGCTGCATGCCGGTGAAGTGCTGCTGGTGGATACGCTGGGCGAGTTGGCGCTGTTCTATGCCGCGGGCGATGTGGCGTTCGTGGGAGGCAGCCTGGTGGCCGTGGGCGGCCACAACCTGCTGGAACCCGCGGCACTCGGCAAACCCGTGCTGGCAGGATCGTCGCTCGACAACGTGCGCGAAAGCGCGGAGGCCCTGCGTCAGGCCGGTGTGCTGATTCCGGTGCAGGATGCCGGGACGCTGGCGGACGCCGTGGTCTGGTTGCTGGACAAACCCGAGATGCGCGATCGCATCGGTCAGGTGGCGCTGGATGCGGTAACCGCCAATCGCGGTGCGGTGGAGCGTGCGCTGGGCTTGATCGAAAGCCAGGTCGTGGGCGCCTGAACAGCCGGTGTGTTTCCGGAAAAGAAAACGGCCCTTGCGGGCCGTTTTCCTTTGCATTGCGTTTTATTCAACCCTGGGCGCCGGTGTTGTCCGTGGGCGGTGCGGACTGCGGCATCGTATCCGGACTCGGTGCCGCGACCTGCATCAGGCTGTTGAGCTGCTTCAGGTCGTCCGGCGTCAGGATGCCGGCTGCCTGTTTCAGTTGCAACACGCTCTTCAGGTAGTTGTAGCGGCTGTTGGCGAAACCGGTCTGTGCCTTGAGCAGGTTCTGACGCGCATTCAGCACATCCACGATGGTGCGGGTGCCGACTTTCATGCCGGTTTCGGTAGCGTTGAGCGAGGTCTGGTTGGATTGCACGGACTGCTTGAGCGCGGTGACCTGTGAAATGCCGGTCAGCACGCCGAGAAACGCGGTACGGGCCTGCTGCTCGGTCTGCCGTGTGACCAGCTTGACCTGATCCAGCGCGGCATCGTACTGGCGTTGCGCCTGGGTAATCTGCGCATTGACGCCGCCACCGGAGAAGATCGGGAAATTCAGCGTCAGCATCACCTGGCCCTGTTTGGTGTCCTGGGTGCCGAAGAACGAACCACTTTGCTTGGAACGTCCGTAGCTCGCGCTCAGGTCCAGGGTGGGCAGTTCCGCGGAGCGTTTGATGCCGACGGTGGCTGCGGCCATGTCCGCTCCGGCTTGCGCGGCAAGCAGGCTGGGATTCTGTTTCAGGGCCTGGTCCACCCAGGATTTGGCCGTCGCGGGATCCGGATTGCGCAGCGGCATGTCCGGTACCGGCTCCAGCAGGCCGCCGACCGGCTCGCCGATGATGGCGCGCAATTCCTCTTCGGCAGTAATCACCTGCTGCTGGCCGCCGATTTCATCCGCGACCGCCTGATCGTAGGCCGCCTGGGCTTCCTGCACGTCGGTGATGGCGCTCATGCCGACCTGGTATTTTTCCTTGGCCTGCTCCAGTTGCTTGGACAGCGCTTTCTTGGTGGCCTGGTTTGCGGCCAGCGTGTCGCGCGCATTCAGCACGTCAAAGTAGGCGGTGGCCGTGCGCAGGATCAGGTCCTGCCTGGCGGCCGTGAAATTGGCTTCGGCCTGTGCCACGCTCGCATCGGCCTGATCCAGGGCTTTCCATGCGGCCCAGTTGAAGATGGGCTGGGTCAGTTGCAGGCCGTACTGCGTGTTGTCGCCGCTGGTGGACTGATAGACCTGCCCGAAACCGAGCGAGGCGCCGGTGACCGGGTCAATGATTTCACCCGGCGAAGTGCCGTAGGAATGGCTCTTGGATTTGCTGGCGTTGAAGCCCAGGCTGGGCAGGTAGCCGGCACGCGCGATGGCCTTGTTTTCCACCTGGGCCTGGTAATTGGCCTCGGCCTGCGCGAACGTGGGGTCGTTCTTGAGCGCGAGCTGATAAATATCCCAGAGATCGGTGCTGTGGGCCGGTGCGGCGGCCACAAGGCCCGCCGTGGCGAGCCCGAGGAAGAGCGAGCGGATGGTATTCACCTTGACTCCTGTTGATCCATCAAGTGTGTTAGTTAAATATAACACTAAAACATCAAGCCGGACAATGCAAGCCGTTGCAGTCGGCGGCCATTCTATACAGACTTATATCGGATTGATATATCGGCCTTGGCCTTGCGTTCAGTAGCGCGGCAGACCGGGGTCCATTTCGGACCAGGCGTCAATGCCGCCGACCACGTTGCTGACCCGGTACCCGTGGCTCTGCAACCAGTTGGCGACCTGCCGGCTGCGATTGCCGTGATGACAAAGGACAATCAAAGCCTGCTCAGGGTTCAATTCCGCGAGCCGTTCCGGCAGCTCGTCCATGGGGATGTGGCAGCAGCCCTCCACGTGCACCTGCTGGTATTCCCAGTTCTCGCGCACATCGAGCAGCACGGTACCCGGTTCGCGGCTCAGCAGGTCGCGGGCCTGCCCCGGATCGAGTTGCGGCACGGTGCCCACGTCAGAACACGAACCGGGTGGGCAAAGGCGCATTGACCAGCGCGGGCAGGTCGGTCTCGAACAGGCTGCGGCGTGACCAGGCCGCTTCACCGACGCGCGTGATCAGCAGCGCCTCCATCACCGGCGCTTCGCCCACCACCATGAACAGTCGGCCGCCGACGGCAAGCTGCTGTGCGTAGCGGTCGGTGTACACGGGCAGGGAGCCGGTCACCGCAATGACATCAAAGCGCTTCTTGCCGGCATCGAAACGGGTGCCGTCCTCGGTTTCGAGCTTGATGCGCCGGATACCCAGGCTTTTCAGCGTGGCCCCGGCCTGCTCGGTGAAATCCGGGAAAATGTCCAGACTCAGCACGTCCGCACCGAGGCGCGACAGACAGGCGGCAAGAAAGCCGCTGCCGGTGCCGATTTCCAGCGCGCGCTCGCCGGGTTGCGGCACCAGGGCCTGCAACACGCGTCCTTCCACGGTCGGCGTCATCATGCGCTGGCCATGCGGCAAGGGAATCGCGGTGTCGGCGAACGCCACCTGCCGGAACGCCCCCGGTACGAAACGTTCGCGCGGCAGGTTTTCCAGCATGCCGAGTACGCGCTGATCCAGTACATCCCAGGCGCGCACCTGTTGGGTGACCATCTGATTGCGGGCGAGTTCCAGGCTGTTCATGGGCGAATTTCCGCAGGATATTGGGCGCAGCGTGCAGGGCGCAAAGGGTAAGCACTTCGCACAGGCTTGGCAAGCCGCACGCGTCATGCCGCCGGGCTGACAGATGTCAGGTGTATACTGCCCGGCGCGCTTCAACAGGCTGTTTTCAACACGCCGTCAAGCGCAACGAAGCTGGGGGTGCCCGGACTCCATCCGGGCTGAGATCACACCCTTGGAACCTGAACCGGGCTGCCGGCCCGGCGCAGGGAATGCTTCGCGGCCTCACGACCGCAGGCATTCCCGTTGCCATCGCGAGGCTTTAGCATGAGTGCCGTCCCTGAAGAATTCATCCGCCGTACCGCGCAACTTTCCGCCGAAGTCACGCGGCCTTATCCCAATTCCCGCAAACTGTTCGTGGCGGGGTCGCGCGCCGATCTGCGCGTGGGCATGCGCGAAGTCAGGCAGTCGGATACGCCAGCGCTGCACGGCGCGGAAGCCAATCCGCCGATTCCGGTGTACGACACCTCCGGCCCCTACACCGACCCCGACGCGCACATTGACCTGCTGCACGGCCTCGCGCGTACGCGCGCCGACTGGATCGCGGAGCGCGATGATACCGAACGACTTGCGGATTTCAGCTCCGACTACACGCGCCGACGCAACCGCGATCCGAAACTGGCCGACATCCGTTTCCCGGCACCGCCCAGGCCGCTGCGCGCCAAAGCCGGGGCCAGCGTCACGCAGATGCACTACGCACGCCGCGGACTCGTCACGCCGGAAATGGAATATGTGGCCATCCGCGAGAATCTGAGGCTTGCCGAATTGCGTGCCGATGCACGCTACGGTACCTTGCTGCGCCAGCATCCCGGTCAGGCACTGGGCGCGGCGATCCCCGATGTCATCACCTCGGAATTCGTGCGCGAGGAAGTCGCACGCGGCCGGGCCATCATCCCCGCCAACATCAATCACCCGGAGCTGGAGCCGATGATCATCGGCCGCAATTTCCGGGTGAAGATCAACACCAACATCGGCAATTCCGCCGTCACGTCCAGCATTGCGGAAGAAGTCGAGAAGATGGTGTGGTCGGCGCGCTGGGGCGGCGACACGCTCATGGACCTCTCGACCGGCAAGAACATCCACGAAACCCGCGAATGGATCGTGCGCAACGCGCCCATGCCCATCGGTACCGTGCCCATCTATCAGGCGCTGGAAAAAGTGGACGGTCGCGCCGAGGAGCTGACCTGGGAAATGTTCCGCGACACGCTCATCGAGCAGGCCGAGCAGGGCGTGGATTATTTCACCATCCACGCCGGTGTACGGCTGCCGTTCGTGCCGCTGACCGCCAGGCGCGTCACCGGCATCGTGTCGCGCGGTGGCTCGATCATGGCGAAATGGTGTCTGGCACATCATCAGGAAAGTTTCCTGTACACGCATTTCGAGGACATCTGCGACATCATGCGGGCCTACGACGTTTCGTTTTCGCTGGGCGACGGCCTGCGTCCCGGCTGCATCGCGGATGCCAACGACGAAGCGCAATTCGCGGAATTGAAAACGCTCGGCGAGCTGACCAGGGTCGCCTGGCAACACGATTGCCAAGTCATGATCGAAGGCCCCGGCCACGTGCCCATGCAGCTTATAAAAGAGAACATGGAAAAGGAGCTGGCCGAATGCTTTGAAGCACCGTTTTACACGCTGGGACCGCTCACCACCGACATCGCGCCGGGTTACGATCACATCACCAGCGCCATCGGCGCGGCGCAGATCGGCTGGTACGGCACCGCCATGCTGTGCTACGTCACACCCAAGGAGCACTTGGGATTGCCCGACAAGGACGACGTGCGCGACGGCATCATCACCTACAAGATCGCGGCCCACGCCGCCGATCTCGCCAAGGGCCATCCCGGCGCGCAGTTGCGCGACAATGCACTCTCCAAGGCGCGCTTCGAATTCCGCTGGGAAGACCAGTTCAATCTCGGTCTCGACCCGGACAAGGCGCGTGAATTCCACGACGAGACCCTGCCCAAGGATGCCGCCAAGACCGCGCACTTCTGTTCCATGTGCGGCCCGCATTTCTGCTCCATGAAGATCACCCAGGACGTGCGGGAGTACGCGGAGCAGGGCATGGCGGAGAAAGCCCGCGAATTTCGCGAGCAGGGCGGCGAAGTATATCGTCAGAAATAGCGTCACAAGCCGCTCTGGCAAAACGCGGATGGAAAGGGTATCTTTTCCAATGCCTGTACTTGTTGGGTATTGACATGACGGCGACATACACCGCTGTGATTAAACAGGATGGCCCGTGGTGGATCGGCTGGATCGAGGAGTTTCCTGGCGTGAATTGTCAGGAAACTTCACGCGAAGCCTTGTTGGAGTCGCTGCGCGTGACGCTTGCAGAGGCCATCGAGATGAACCGCGAGGATGCGCGCCATGCCGCGGGGAAAGGTTACGAAGAACACGCGATCGTGCCGTGAAGCGGCGCAAACTGCTTCAACACCTCACGGAATACGGCTGTGAACTGTTGCGTGAGGGCGCTCGGCATTCTTGGTGGCATAATCCACGGTTGAATCGCCGCAGTGCCGTACCACGGCACAACGAAATCAGCGATCATCTGGCCCGCAAGATTTGCAGAGACTTGGGTATTACCGAGCCCTGACAACGTGCCGCGTCACACTCACGCTTTGAAAACCGGCGTGCCGGTATTGCTGTTCGTGACCCTGGTGTGGGGCACTACGTTTCCCATCATCCGTGCGGCCTCGTCGCAGCTCAGCGGTGTCGAGATTTCGGCGCTGCGCTTCCTCATTGCCGGATTGTGCATGTTGCCGTTTGCCGTCAAGGCGAACCGCACCGCCTGGCGCGACGGCTTGCTGCTCGGCGCGGTGGCGCTGGTGTCCTATGTCACGCAGGCCATCGGCCTGGAATACATTTCGGCCAATCGCAGCGCCTTCATCACCAGCCTGAACGTGCTCATGGTGCCCTTGTTGGGAGTGCTGCTGGGCGGTCGGCTCAGCCTGCAAATCATGCTGGCCGCGATCCTGGCCTGCGCCGGCATCGGCCTCATGTCCTGGGAAAGCGGCGGCAACTGGCTGGGCGACGGGGCCACCTTCCTGTGCGCCCTGAGTTATGCGATCTACGTCATCCTGCTGTCGCGGCGCATCCGCTTGCATGCCACGCGCACGCTGGCGGCCACCCAGATCGTGGCGATGGCGGTGCTGGGTCTCGTCTGGCTGGCGGTAGCGGAAGTGCGTGGCCCCGCGCTCGCAAGTCTGCTGCCGCGCGCGGAATCGGCCTGGGTATCGCTGCTCTATCTCGGCGTGGTGGCGAGCGCCGGCATGCTGTTCCTTCAGGCCGCCGGACAGCGGCAGGTGTCGGCGGAGAAAGCGGCGGTGATCTACGCCATGGAGCCGGTGTTCGCGGCACTGTTCGGCTGGCTGTGGCTGGGCGAGACGCTCGGCCTGCGCGGTTTCGCGGGCGGCGCGCTGGTGGTGGCCGCGGTGATTCTCGGTGAATGGCGTTTCAGACCCGTCAAGCGTACGTTGGGTGCTACTTGACCCACGCAGGATTGCTTATCGTGAGGACATGACATGAAAGTCTATCTCTATACCACTTGCGTGATCTTTGGCCTGTTCTCGATCGCACATGTGTTCGAGCTGTTTTTTCACTGGTCCACCCTGGCCACCGATGGATGGTTCACGCTGACCCTAACCGCTGTCATCGTCGTGAGCGGCGCGCTCAGTATCTGGGCATTCATCTTGCTCAAGCTGAGGAAGAAAACAGTTGCCTGAATGGCCGGATCATCGGCAATCCAGATCATGGCAGGATTCGTGGGGTATTTGTCGTTCCGGCTGAAATCGGTACGCGTATAGTTTCCCCACCTGCAATGAATCCGGAGCATCCACCGTGAAGCGTTTTTTCCTTGTTGTCCTGTTGACCCTGTTACCGGGCCTCGGCGCGCTGGCCGTGCCGACCCCTGGAAAAGTGACCCCGCCGAGGAACGCCATGATCAAGGTGGCGGTGGTAATCAGCGATGGCGCCACGGTGATTGATTTCGCCGGACCCTGGGAGGTGTTCCAGGACACCATGCTCAAGGACGACAAGGGCAACAGTGTCATGCCGTTCGATCTTTATACCGTGGCGCCGACCAAGGCGCCGATCCACACCACCGGCAGCGGACACCCCGGAATGCTGATCACGCCGGACTACAGTTTTGCGGACGCACCCATCCCGGACATCGTGGTGATCGGGGCGCAATCCGGTGGTCCCGGCCTGACCGAGTGGTTGAAGAAGGTGCATGCGGATCACAAGGTGATCATGTCGGTGTGCACCGGTGCCTTCAAACTGGCACAGACCGGCCTGCTGGACGGCAAGCAGGCGACCACGCATCACTGGTATTTCGGCAATTTCGCCCGGCAGTTCCCGGATGTGAAACTGGTGAAGCAGGTGCGCTACGTGCAGGCCGATCCGATCACGTTCAGCGCCGGTGGGTTGAGTTCGGGTATTGATCTGTCGCTGCATATCGTGGCGGATTATTTTGGCGAGACCGTCGCCCAGAACACCGCCGATTACATGGAATACCAGGGCAACGGCTGGAAATCCAATAAAGGTATCTCGGTGTTGACCACGCCGGTGACGCAT
>DASSRV010000145.1:0-4956 GCA_035701605.1 Gammaproteobacteria bacterium | reverse complement strand
GGCCGGCGGGCTGCTGGTGGCCCTGTCCACCGGCGGTGAACTGGCGGCGTACCGGATCCTGCCTACCGCCGCGAAATCCTGACCATGACGGCGCGGATTCGGTGCTACGCTGGACAGGCGGCTGCGGCCGCCTGATTCCTGTTCAGGGAAAGCATCCATGCTGCCAGTCATCGCCCTGGTCGGACGTCCCAATGTCGGGAAATCCACGCTGTTCAATTACCTGACGCGCTCGCGTGACGCGCTGGTTGCCGACGTGCCCGGCCTCACGCGCGACCGCCAGTACGGATTCGGCCGCATCGGCCCGCGTCCGTACGTGGTGGTGGACACCGGCGGACTGGACGGCGTGGGCGAGGGCATCATGGGTCTGATGGCCGAGCAGACGCTGAAGGCGTTCCGGGAAGCGGATGCCGCCGTGTTTCTGGTGGACGGTCGCGCCGGATTGACGGCCGCGGACCAGGAAATCGCCGCGCAATTGCGCCGTGCCGGCAAACCGCTGACGCTTGCGGTCAACAAGACCGAAGGCATGAATGCGGCCATCGTCACCGGCGAATTCCACGCGCTCGGACTCGGCGAGCCGCAGGCGCTGGCCGCGGCACACGGACACGGCATCGGCGCGCTCATGGAGCGGGTACTGGAGGGGTTGCCGCCGGACTCCGATCCGGCACCGCAGGCCGACGACACCCGTATTCACGTCGCGGTCATCGGCCGGCCCAACGTCGGCAAGTCCACGCTCATCAACCGGCTGGTCGGCGAGGAGCGTCTGATCGCCTATGACCAGCCCGGCACCACGCGCGACAGCATCTTCGTGCCGTTCGAGCGCGATGGCCGCGACTACATGCTGATTGATACCGCCGGCGTCAGGCGTCGCGCGCGCGTCAGCGATGCAATCGAGAAGTTCAGCATCGTCAAGACCCTGCAGGCGATTGATCGCGCCGAAGTCGTGATCGCTGTGCTGGACGCGCACGAGGGCGTGGCCGAGCAGGATGCTTCGCTCCTCGGTCTGGCCGTGGAACGTGGTCGCGCGCTGGTGATCGCGGTCAACAAGTGGGATGGACTCGACGCCGATGCGCGCAACAACGTCAAGCGGCTGATTGACCTCAAGCTGCCGTTCCTGGATTTTGCCAAACTGTTTTTCATTTCGGCCTTGCACGGCACCGGCGTGGGCGAGGTCATGCAGGCGGTGGACCAGGCGCACCGCGCCGCGCACCGTGAACTGGCGACACCGGAACTGACACGCGTACTGGAAGCCGCGATGCGACAGCACCAGCCGCCGCTGGTGCGCGGTCGCCGCATCAAACTGCGCTACGCGCATCAGGGCGGCCGCAACCCGCCGGTGGTCGTGATTCACGGCAACCAGACCGAAGCCGTGCCGGACACCTACCAGCGTTATCTCGCCAACAGCTTCCGTGAAGCCTTCGATCTGTACGGCACGCCGGTGCGCATCGAATTCCGCACCGGCCACAACCCCTATGCCGAGCGCCGCAAGAAACTGACGCCGAAACGCGCGCTGGTGGAGAAGCGCAAGCGGCGCATTGCCAGGACCCGCAAGCCAAAAAAATAGCGTGGTGGTCCACGCTATTTTCCGATGTGACAGGATCCCGGATCAGTGGTGATGTCCGCCGGCGCCGTGCACGTGTCCGTGTGACAGTTCTTCCTCGGTGGCGGCGCGCACTTCGACCACTTTCACCTCGAAATTGAGCTGCTTGCCCGCGAGCGGGTGATTGCCGTCCACGGTGACGTGCTCGGCATCCACCGCGGTCACGACGACGGTGTGCGGGCCGTGGTCGCTGTCGGCATGAAAACGCATGCCGGGTTTGATCTCCTGTTCGGTGTCGAACATCTTGCGCGGCACTTTCTGCGTCATGCTCTCGTTGCGCGGACCGTAGCCCTTTTCGGGCGCCACCGTCACCTTGAGCTCGGTGCCGGTTTCCTTGCCTTCCAGCGCTTCTTCGAGACCGGCGATGATGTTGCCGGCGCCATGCAGGTAAGCGAGCGGCGCCTGGCCATTGGAGCTGTCGAGCACCGCGCCGGTGTCGTCGGTGAGTGTGTAGTCAATGGACACCACGGTGTTCCTGGCGATCTGCATGGGCATTCCTTTGGAGTTCGAGACTGGATGAAGCGGCGCATTCTACGCTGCCGGCAGCCTGATTCCAAGAAATCCGCGGCTCAATCCAGGCGTTTGTGGAATTTCAGCACCGTGATCAGCATGAACACCGCGAAGAACGCCAGCAGCGCATAGACATCGGGCAGCATGCCGCCGATCCCGGCGCCGCGCAGCACGATGCCGCGGATCAGCCGCACGAAATGCGTCAAGGGCAGCAACTGGCCGAGCCATTGCGCGAATACCGGCATGCCGTTGAACGGGAACATGAACCCTGACAGCAGGATCGAAGGCAGGAACGTGAAGATGGTGAGCTGCACGGCCTGGAACTGGGTTTGCGCGAACGTCGAGATCAAGAGGCCCAGGCTCAGGCTGGCGGTGATGAAGATGAGTGCCGCGACGTACAGATCCATCAGGCTGCCGCGCACCGGAACGTCGAACAGCCACACGCCCATCAGCAGCACGATGCTGACCTGCACCAGCCCGATGCCGATGTAGGGCACGATTTTCCCGAGCATGAGTTCGGCGGTGCTGACCGGTGTGGTGATGAGCAGTTCGAGGTTTCCGCGTTCGCGCTCGCGCACGATGGCAATGGCGGTGAACAGCACCATGGTGAGGGTCAGGATCACGCCGATCAGGGACGGCACGATCTGCACCGAGGAGCGTCGTTCCGGGTTGTAGTAATCGCGTATTTCAAATGTAGGCACCGGATCCCGGTTCAGGCCGTCGTGCAGGGCAAGCGGCATGTTGCGCAGGCTTTCAGCCACGTTCTGGATGGTGGGGTCGCTGCCGTCCACCAGCAGTTGCGCGGCCTGGCGCGTGCCATCGAGTACGCGTCGGTTGAAATCCGGCGGGATGTAGATGCCGACCTCGATGCGGCCGTCGCGCAACAGTTGTTCCAGTTGCGTCGCGGACGCGGCCCGTGTCGTGACATCCAGCACCTGGCTGGCCTGGGCCTGCGCCACCAGCTCACGCGCAAGCTGGGTGTGCGCCTGATCGGCGACGCCTGCGGCGAGATGACGCACGTCGGTGTTGATGGCGTAGCCGAACAGGACGATCTGCAACAGGGGGATGCCGACGATCATGCCGAAACTCAGCCGGTCACGCTTGAGCTGGCGGATTTCCTTGCTCGCGATGGCGAAGATGCGTTGCAGTGGTTCACGCATGACCTGTCTCCTGACCTGCGAAGCCGGTAGCGGCCACGAATACGTCTTCAAGGTTGGCCGGGGTCTGTTCCACCTCCGCATCGAGGCCCGCCGCCTTCAGCACTTCGCGGACCCTGGCGACGGGATCGGGAACGTCACGATCCAGCAGGGCATGCAGACGCAGACCGAGCTGCGCCACACTTTTGACACAGGACTCGGCGCGCAGGCGTTGTCCGGCCCGCTGCGTGTCCGTCGTTTCGATTTCCACCACACTGACACCGATGTCGTGCGTCAGTTGCCGGGGCGCGCCTTCCGCCACCAGCCGGCCGGTGTCGAGAATCGCGAGCCGATGGCAGCGTTCCGCCTCGTCCATGTAATGCGTGGACACAAGAATGGTGGTGCCGTTGGCTGCAAGTTCGAACAGGCTGTCCCAGAAATCGCGGCGGCTCTGCGGGTCCACCGCGCTGGTGGGTTCGTCCAGAAACAGGATTTCCGGGCGGTGCAGGGTGGCCGCGGCCAGGGCCAGGCGTTGGCGCTGACCGCCGCTCATGCTGCCGGCGCGTTGACTGCGGCGATCATCGAGACGGTAGCGGCGCAACGCAGCTTCGATGCGCGAGCGACGCTCCGCACCCGGCAGCGAGAAGATGCGCGCCATGAATTCGAGATTCTCCTGGGTGGAGAGATCGGCGTAGAGCGAGAACTGCTGCGTCATGTAACCGATCTTGCGGCGCAGTTGCTCGGATTCGCGTGGCACTTCGTAACCGAGCACGCTGACTTCGCCGGCGCTGGGTTTCAGGAGTCCGCACAGCATGCGGATGGTGGTGGACTTGCCGGAACCGTTTGGCCCCAGAAAACCGTAAATTTGACCGGCCGGAATACTGAGGCTGACATCGTCCACCGCAGTCATGGCGCCGAAGCGGCGCGTCAGGCCGTGGGTGCGAATCGCGCTGTCGGCAGGCGTGTTCATGGCGCGAATCCGGGAAAACTCACACGCACCGGCGCACCGACCGGCAGCTTGCCGTCGGCACCGTCGTCCAGATAGACCTTGGCCAGATACGCAAGCCGGCCACGATCGCGTTCGGTGAGCGCGTAGTAGGGCGTGAATGCGGCATCGCTGGAAATGAAGCGCACCTCGGCGGAGTGGGGCTGCGTTCCGCCATCGAATTGCACGCTGGCTTTCATGCCCGGCCGGATGCGGCTGCGCAGCGCTTCCGGGATGTACACCTGGGCGTACGCGGCATGGGCGTCCAGCAGTACTGCGACCACACCGTGCACGGGGGGGCGTTCGCCCACGTGATAGGGCAGGGCATCCACCGTGGCGTCGCGCGGTGCGCGCAGACTCAGGCGTGCCAGGGTAATGGCATTGTTCTGCTCCGCGGCTTTTGCACCCGCCTGCGCGGCCTGCGCGGCCTGCAATGCGGCGCGGGCGGTGGCGAGTGCGGCGCTTGCGTGATCCAGGTCCGAAGGACTGCGGCTGCCCTGCTTGACCAGTGCGCGGGTACGGTCGTAATCCTGTTGCGCATTGAGCAGGCTCGCCTGCGCGCTGCTTACACCGGCGGCGGCCTGCTGTCGCGCGGCCTGCGCCTGCGTCAGCAACACCTGCTCGCGGCGGGTATCCAGTTGCGCGATC
Organism: Gammaproteobacteria bacterium; assembly: GCA_035701605.1. Classification (GTDB taxonomy): domain Bacteria; phylum Pseudomonadota; class Gammaproteobacteria; order Natronospirales; family REEB76; genus DASSKW01. Next base: position 80 of record DASSRV010000145.1, on the reverse strand, counting down.
AGTTGTCCTGCCTTGACGTGATCGCCCTCGTGCACGGCAAGGTTCACGACGGGCTCGGAGGTTTCCGCCACCAGTTCGAT
>DASSRV010000144.1:0-5532 GCA_035701605.1 Gammaproteobacteria bacterium | reverse complement strand
CGCTGACCAGTCTCGTCATCCCTGACGAGCCGTTCCGCCGGAGCGAGATGCCACTGGCATCTCGCTGGAAGGCACCGGCGTCACCCGCTTCGGTACCCCTCCAAGGGGGCGGCATTTTAACCCAGAAACCGTGCGCTCCATAGCCCGGGGTGAGTCTCTTCCGGATTTCGCGTGGCAGGGGCAGGGCCGCTCCGGTAAAATGTCCCACCTGACACTGGCTGATATTTGCATCATGTCCGCTCGCCATATCTACAAGGTTACGTTCCTGAACCAGGGCAAGGTCTATGAGATCTACGCCCGCAAGGTCAGTCAGGACGGGTTCTGGGGATTCATCGAAGTCGAGCAACTGGTGTTCGGAGAGCGTGCCGGTGTGGTGGTGGATCCGGGCGAGGAGAAACTCAAGGACGAATTTGCGGGCGTAAAACGCAGCTACATTCCAATGCACTCGGTGATCCGCATTGACGAAGTGGCGCGTGAGGGCGTGGCCAAGATCGTGACTCTCGAAGGCGGCAGCAACGTGACGCCGTTTCCCATGCCGGTGTATACGCCCGGCAGCGGCAAACAATGAACGAGGTCCGTGCGTCGCGACCCGGCAGATTCTCCTGATGCGGTTCGCTTCGCTCGGCAGTGGCAGCCGTGGCAACGCCACCCTGATCGAGGTGCAGGACACCTGTGTCATGGTGGACTGCGGATTCTCGCTCAGGGAAACCCGGGCGCGGCTGACACGGCTCGGCATCGAACCCGATCGGATCACCGCGATCCTCGTCACCCACGAACACAACGACCACGCCAGTGGCGTGGCCCGATTCTCCAAACGGTTCGGTATCCCGGTCTGGTGTACAGCCGGTACCTTGGCGGCCTGTGCACACTTCGGTCTCGATTCCGCGCAAGTATTCAACCCGCACGAGGTGTTTGCGATTGACGGCATCGAGGTGACACCGGTCGCGGTACCGCATGATGCGCGTGAGCCGGCCCAGTTCATTTTCAGCGACGGGGCACAGCGGATCGGCGTGCTGACCGACACCGGCCACATCACCCCGCATATCACGCGCATGTTCGGCGCCTGTGACGCGCTGCTTCTGGAATGCAATCACGATGCACGGCATCTTGAGACCGGCCCCTATCCTGCGAGCCTGAAAGCGAGGGTGGGCGGGCCGCTGGGGCATCTCAGCAATGCGCAGGCTGCCGGTTTTCTGGCCGCATCCGGCCCTGCACATTTGCGGCATCTGGCGGCTGCGCACCTGTCCGAGCAGAACAACACCCCGGCGCTGGCACGTGCGGCGCTGGCCGGGGCGCTGGGGTGTGAGCCGGACTGGATCGGGGTTGCAGATCAGACGACGGGGCTGGACTGGCGGGGCCTCTGAACCTGCGGCACGGGCGGGCGCGGGCCGGCGATCTGATAAAATACCGCTTCGTACGCAAAGGACTCAGCATGCTGCAATTCCGCGGTGGCCCGGCGCTTTCCCCCTTCCGCATCCGGAAATTGCTTGCCACCTTGCGCGAACGGCTGCCCTCGGTCGCCGCAATCGCGGCCGAATACCGCTACTTCATTGATGCCGAAAGCCGCCTCGGCGAACAGGAGCGCGCCCTGCTTGCGCGCCTGCTGGAGGACGGCGTGTCGCCTGCGGCATCAACACCGCCTGGACGGTTGGTGTTGTGCGTGCCGCGTCTCGGCACCGTGTCGCCGTGGGCCAGCAAGGCCACGGACATCGCGCAGGTCTGCGGTCTGAGCGGCATCCGCCTGATTGAACGCGGAATCGCCTGGTACATCGAGGTGCACGGCGGCGAGCCCGACCGCGACGCACTGAACCTGCTTGCGCCCAGCCTGCATGACCGCATGATCCACAGCCTGCTGTTCGACGCGACGGAAGCGGAGCAGTTGTTCGTGCATGCGTCACCCGCGCCCCTGCAGCGGGTTGACCTGATCAGGGGTGGGCGTCGTGCACTCGAGGAAGCCAACCGGCAGTTCGGCTTTGCACTCTCGGATGACGAATTGGACTACCTGCTGGAGCATTTCCAGCGCCTGGCGCGCAACCCGAGCGATGCGGAGCTCATGATGTTCGCGCAGGCCAATTCCGAACATTGCCGACACAAGATTTTCCGTGGCGACTGGATCATTGACGGCGTGCGCCAGGACACCTCGCTGTTCGATCTGATCCGCAAGACCCATGCACACAATCCGGCTGGCGTGCTGTCGGCTTACCGCGACAATGCCTCGGTGATCGCCGGCCATCATGGGCAGCGTTTCTTCCAGGATCCGCACAGCCGCAAGTATCGTGCGCATCCGGAAGACATCCATATCCTGATGAAAGTGGAAACCCACAATCACCCCACGGCGATCTCGCCGTTTCCGGGTGCCGCCACCGGCTCCGGCGGTGAAATCCGCGATGAAGGCGCGACCGGGCGCGGTGCGAAACCGAAGGCCGGGCTGACCGGGTTCTCGGTGTCGAATCTGCGCATCCCCGGTTTTGTGCAGCCCTGGGAGCAGGATTACGGTCGGCCCGCGCGCATTGCCTCCGCGCTCGACATCATGCTGGAAGGTCCGATTGGCGGTGCCGCGTTCAACAATGAATTCGGACGCCCCAATATCTGCGGTTATTTCCGCACTTACGAACAGCAGGCGGGGGAGACGCTACGCGGTTACCACAAGCCCATCATGATCGCGGGCGGACTCGGCAATATCCGCGCCGGGCATATCGGGAAAAGCGACTTGCCTGCCGGTGCCCGCATTGTGGTGCTGGGCGGTCCGGCCATGAAGATCGGATTGGGCGGCGGGGCTGCGTCCAGCGTGGCAAGCGGCAGCAGCTCCGAGGAATTGGATTTCGCCTCGGTGCAGCGCGGCAACCCGGAGTTGCAGCGCCGTGCGCAGGAAGTGATTGATTGTTGCTGGGCGCGCGGCGATGCCAACCCGATCCTGTCGCTGCATGACGTGGGGGCCGGCGGGCTGTCGAATGCGGTGCCGGAAATCATTGATGCGAGCACACGCGGCGGCCTATTTGATTTGCGTCGCGTACCGAATGCCGAACCGGGCATGTCGCCCATGGAAATCTGGTGCAACGAGGCACAGGAGCGTTACGTGCTCGCGGTGGCGCCGGAGCGGCTTGAGGAATTCGAGCAGATCTGTCTGCGTGAGCGCTGCCCATTCGCGGTGCTGGGCGAGGCCACCGGCGAGCGCATGCTGGTGGTCATGGATCCGCATTTCGGCGAGCGTCCGGTGGATATGCCTATGGACGTGCTGCTGGGCAAGACACCGAAGATGCTGCGCGATGTCGTGCATCGCGCGCCATCGGCAAGACCGTTTGATACCAGGAAACTGGATTTGCGTGACAGCGCGATGCGCGTGCTGAGCCTGCCGACGGTGGCGGACAAGGGCTTCCTGATTACCATCGGCGATCGCACCGTGGGTGGCATGATCGCGCGCGACCAGATGGTGGGTCCGTGGCAGGTGCCGGTGAGCGATGTGGCCGTGACCGCGAGCGATTATGCTGGTTACCACGGCGAAGCCATGGCCATGGGCGAGCGCAGCCCGCTCGCGGTACTGGATGCGCCGGCTTCCGGACGCATGGCCGTGGCGGAGGCCGTCACCAACATTGCGGCGGCCGATATTGGTGCGCTCGCCCGGGTGCGGCTGTCGGCGAACTGGATGGCGGCTTGCGGCGAGCCCGGCGAGGATGCCGCGTTGTACGACACGGTGCGCGCGGTGAGCGAACTGTGCGTGGCGCTGGATGTTGCGATTCCGGTGGGCAAGGACTCGCTGTCCATGAAAACGACATGGCAGCAGGACGGCGATGCGCGCGTCATGACCGCGCCGGTGTCGCTGATCGTGTCTGCGTTCGCGCCGGTGCGCGACATCCGGCATACCGTGACGCCGTTGCTCGAGACGGCGCGCGGCACACGTCTGCTGCTGGTGGATCTCGGTGCCGGACGCAATCGCCTGGGTGGTTCCTGTTTGACGCAGGTGTACGGGCAAACCGGCGGTGCTGTACCGGACCTGCACAGCCCGGCATTGCTGCGAGGTTTCTTTGCCGCGGTGCAGGAACTGGTGACCGAGAGTCGTCTACTTGCTTACCACGACCGTTCCGACGGCGGCCTGTTCGTGACGCTGTGCGAAATGGCTTTCGCCTCGCATTGCGGCATTGATGTGCACCTGGATACGCTCGGCGAAGACGTGCTGGCAGTGCTGTTTTCGGAGGAAGCCGGTGCGGTACTGCAAATCCGGGAACAGGATACCGAATCGGTTGAGGCCCTGTTCGCACGGCACGGGCTTGAAGGCTGTGTACACGTTCTGGGCGCGCCGCGCACCGACGATCGTCTGGTGTTCAGCCGGCAGCACAAGCGTCTGCTCGATGAGCCGCGCCTTGCCTTGCAGCGTGCCTGGAACGAGGTCAGTTTCCAGATGCAGCGCCTGCGCGACAACCCTGAATGCGCGGAGCAGGAGTTCGCTGCCAAGCTCGCCAGCGATGATCCGGGCCTGCATGTACGCGTGAAGTTCGACCCCGAGGAGGACATTGCCGCGCCCTATATCGCGCGCGGGGTGCGGCCGCGTGTCGCGATCCTGCGTGAGCAGGGTGTGAACGGCCAACTGGAAATGGCAGCGGCATTTGATCGCGCAGGCTTCAGTGCCGTGGACGTGCACATGAGCGACATCCTCGCTGGCCGGGTGGAACTGACGGATTTCAGGGGGTTGGCCGCCTGCGGCGGTTTTTCCTACGGCGATGTGCTGGGTGCGGGACAGGGCTGGGCCAAGTCCATCCTGTTCAATGCGCGCGCGCGCGACGAGTTCAGCCGCTTCTTTGCGCGGCCGGACAGCTTTGGTCTGGGTGTGTGCAATGGTTGCCAGATGATGGCGGCGCTGGGCGATCTGATTCCCGGCACCGCAGGCTGGCCGCGTTTTGTGCGCAACAGCTCGGAACAATTCGAAGCACGCCTGAGCCTGGTGGAACTGCCGGCATCCGCGTCGCTGTTTTTTGCCGGTATGGAAGGCGCGGTGTTACCGGTAGCGGTGGCGCATGGTGAAGGCCGCGCACTGTTCCCGAATCCGGATGGTGCGCAGAAGCTCCTGGCGAGCGCACGTGTGGCGATGCGTTTCCTGGATAATCACGAGCAGGTGGCGACCCGGTATCCGGCCAACCCCAATGGCTCGCCACTGGGCATTGCCGGCATCACCAACACGGATGGGCGTTTCACCCTGCTGATGCCGCACCCGGAACGGGTATTCCGCAGTGTGCAATTTTCCTGGCGCCCCCAGGAGTGGGCCGAGGATTCACCCTGGATGCGCATGTTCCGCAACGCACGGGTATGGGTGGATTAGCATCGTCATATCAGGACGACGGAGCAGGGCGAATCGTCAGCAAGCCGCGGTGGAACCGACAACGGTTTCAGGACCGTGTGCAGATATGATAACCGATGAGAATGCGGCAAGCGCCTTCGGCTGTTCCGCTGCTATCAAGGCGGAAATCGAATACCTGGACCATGTTGCGGCTTGTCGGCACCCCGTTCACCGTGGGTGGAGTGAATTTCCAGCGCCCGAGT
>DASSRV010000143.1:0-7321 GCA_035701605.1 Gammaproteobacteria bacterium | reverse complement strand
TCATCACAAAATGAAGAAGGAAAAGAAGGAAGAGAGCAAGGCGACCGGCGGCGGCAAGCACTAAGTTACCGGTTCATCTGCACGAGGCGCGGAGCAATCCTCCGCGCCTTTTTTGCGGGTGGCGCCATGAAATCCGCTCAGTGCGTCGCCGGTACCCCGTCCCGGATCACACCCACCACCACGCCTTCCAGCATCAGCGCGGGATGACTGGCTGTCACCACAATAGGCTCGAATTCCGGGTTTTCCGGCATCAGCCAGACCTCCGCGCCCTTGTGGCGGTAACGCTTGACCGTGACCTCATCGCCGATACGTGCGACCACGATCTGGCCGTTGCGCACTTCCGGTGAGCGATGCACGGCCAGCAGGTCCCCGTCCAGGATGCCGGCGTCCCTCATGCTCATGCCGCGTACGCGCAGCAGGTAATGTGGCTTCGGATGGAACAGCGCCGGATCGAGACGGTAATGTGTCTCAATATGCTCCTGCGCGAGAATGGGACTGCCCGCCGCTACCCGGCCGACTACCGGGAGACCGGGAGGATCGGTAAGACGGATACCCCGGGCAGCGCCGGGCAGTAGTTCAATCATACCCTTTCGGGCGAGGGTCCGCAGGTGATCCTCTGCGGCATTGGCTGATTTGAAGCCCAGCCTGCGGGCAATCTCGGCACGTGTGGGCGGTACTCCGGTTTCGTCTATAACCTCTTGAATAAGCTCAAGAACTGCCTGCTGGCGGGCGGTAAGTTCGGACATGCAGACACCTCGGAAAGCTGTATTCACATACAGTAACTGTGATTATATACAGTTATTCTGGAAATTCAAGCCGCCCTATTCTCCCGCTGCCTCGTTTGCTGCCGCGGCACGCCGTTGCTCCCAGGCGTCCACGGTACCGGCCATGGCATGAATCGCGCGTTTGAGCGCCTGAAGCGCCTTGAGCCGCTCGCCCGCCAGCAGATGCGTGTAAGCCTGCTCGACGTAAGCCTCCTGGGGCCCCAATACGCCCTGCTTCAGCAGGTGCAGGTAGGCCGAAGACAGGGCCTGCAAACAGGCTTGCACTTCGCCGGGCTCGAGATTGGATTCGGAAAACACCAGCGCGCAGACCGCGGTGGGTGTCGCCTCCAGTGCAGCATCGGATGAGCGGTGGGCAAACACCGATTCCCCACCGAGGTAGGCATGGGTGAGCGCCGTGACACTGCCCAGCAGCCCCAGCATCACCGGCATGTCGTTGAACAACTGCGGATCGCCGCGCTGTGCGGCGACCTCGGCCGCCGCCTGCAACGGCACCGCCGCCAGCAACTGGTACTCCTCCGTGCTCAGCAAGCCTTCCGGCGCTGTCATCCCGAACACGCTCAGGCCACCCTGCCCACTTCACTGCTTTCGATGACAGCCGTTTCCTGTTTCGCCGATGCGATCCAGTCCCGTACCGGCGCATGCGCCTGCACGGTTTCGAGATAGTTTCGGCCGATGGCATCCAGCGCCACACCATAGGTCACGAAGCGCAGGGTCACCGGGATATACATGGCATCGGCGATACTGAAATCACCGAACAACCAGGGGCCGTGTTGCCCGTATCGCTCACGACAGGACCGCCAGATCATTTGCACACGTGCGATCTCGGTCTCCAGTTCGGCCGTGCGCGGAACATGCCGACCGGTGGCACGGCAATTGAAAGGCATGGCTTGCCGGATAACAGGGAAGCCCGAGTGCATCTCGGCGCTCACGGAGCGGGCCTCAGCGCGTGCAAGGGGATTGTCCGGCCACAAGCGGGATTCCGGGAACTGTTCGGCCAGGTACTCGCAGATGGCAAGCGAATCCCAGATGACGTGTGCGTCGTGTTTCAGCACCGGTACCTTGCCGGCTACCGAATGCGCCAGCAGTTTCTCCTTGTAACCCGGCACGTACAACGGCACCACGATTTCCTCGAACGCCGTACCGCAATGTTTCAGCGCCAGCCAGGGCCGCAGGGACCAGGATGAATACGCCTTGTTGCCCGTCACAAACGTCAATTTCCCCATTCGGATACTCCTCAATTCGACGATATGCTGCACTCGGGCCGGAGCGAATCGCGCACAGTCGCTTCCCGGAACAAGAGAAAATCGTATTTTACTCTCGCACCATTTGGACGGGTGTTGCTTCGGAGCGATTTCTTAAAGTTTCACATAGCGCAAACGCAGTGCATTCGCCACCACCGATACGGAACTAAATGACATCGCGGCGGCGGCGATCATGGGCGACAACAGCCAGCCGAAGAACGGATACAGCACGCCCGCAGCGAGTGGAATGCCCAGGGTATTGTAGGCAAACGCCCAGAACAGGTTCTGCCTGATGTTGGCCAGTGTCGCCTGAGACAGACGCCGCGCGCGCAAGAGACTGCGCAAGTCGCCTTTGACCAGTGTCACCGAGGCGGTTTCCATCGCGATGTCGCTGCCATTGCCCATGGCGATGCCGACATCGGCCGTCGCAAGCGCCGGCGCATCGTTGATGCCATCTCCGGCCATGGCCACGTGCCGACCCTCGGCCCTGAAACGCCGCACCACGTCAGCCTTGCCCTCGGGGGACACACCGGCAACCACCTCATCGAGTCCCAGCCGGCGCGCAACACTGCGCGCGGTAGTCTCATTGTCGCCGGTGACCATGACAACATTCAGGCCCGCCCGGTGCAGACCCGCAACGGCCTCCGCCGAGGTGGCCTTGATCGGATCCGCCACGGCAATGAAGCCGGCCAGCAGCCGATCCACAAACACATACATGACCGTCGCCCCGGTTTCACGCGCAGCTTGCACCGCGGCCGCCATCGGGCTCAGATCACAGCCCAGTGTGGCCGCCAGTTTCTCATTGCCGACGGCGACTGAATGGCCCTCTACCGTACCGGTGACGCCCTGGCCAGTCACGGACTCGAAATCGGTTACCTTGTACGACTTGGCAGCTTGTTCACGGGCATAAGCGACAATCGCCGATGCAAGTGGATGCTCACTGCCCTGTTCGAGCGCGGCAGCCATTGCCAGCCACTCGGCCGCATTCACCGACGCCGCCGGCACAACAGCGGTGACCCGCGGGCGACCCTCGGTCAGCGTACCGGTCTTGTCCACCAGTAGCGTATCCACATGCCGCAGGGTTTCCACCGCTTCGGCGTTGCGGAACAACACGCCGGCTTGTGCTCCGCGGCCCATGGCCACCATGATGGACATGGGTGTGGCGAGCCCGAGCGCACAGGGACAGGCAATAATCAGCACCGCGACTGCATTGACCAAGGCATGCGCAAAGGCGGGTGAAGGGCCGGCAAAATACCAGATGACGAAAGTCAGTATCGCCGCCACCATGACTGCCGGCACGAACCAGCTTGCCACTCTGTCGGCCAGCGACTGGATGGGCGCACGGCTGCGCTGTGCCGTCGCCACGTGCGCCACGATGCGCGCGAGCAGCGTGTCGGCACCGATTCTTTCCGCGCGCATCACGAGGCTGCCACGGCCATTGAGCGTGCCGCCGTTCACCGGTTCGCCCGCATGCTTTTCCACCGGCAACGACTCCCCTGTCAGCATGGACTCGTCCACCGCGCTCGTACCTTCAAGCACAACGCCGTCCACCGGCAGTTTCTCGCCCGGTCGGACGCGCAGACGATCTCCCGGACGTACGTGGGCAAGCGGTACGTCCTGTTCCTCATCCTTGTCGTTCAACCGGTGCGCAACCGGTGGAGCAAGATCGAGCAACGCACGAATCGCTTTCGATGTCGAATGCCGCGCACGCAATTGCAACACTTCACCCAGCAGTACCAGTACCGTGATGCTGGCCGCCGATTCGAAATACACCGGCAGCATGCCATCGGACATGCGGAATGTTGCCGGGAAAACCCCCGGTACCAGCAGTGCAATCACGCTGTAGAGATACGCCACCGCCACACCCAGGCCGATGAGCGTGTACATGTTTAGGTTGAAGGACCGGATTGAATGCCAGGCGCGCACAAAGAACGGCCAACCACCCCAGATCACCACGGGCGTGGTCAACGCGAGTTCGATCATTCCCCACAGTGACGCTGCCAAAGAGTGTGACATCGGGAACATGCCACGCATGGCGATCCCCATCAGCGGCAGGGTCAGGATCAGGCCGATCCAGAAACGCCAACTCATGCTGTGCAACTCGGGATCGCGGCTCTCCGCCCTGGCTGGTTGCAAGGGTTCGAGCGCCATGCCGCAGATCGGACAGGCACCGGGCGCATCGGACACGATCTCCGGATGCATGGGGCAAGTCCATTGCTGCGCGGATGCCGTCACAGGGATGACGGCTTCCAGCACCATGCCGCAGAGCGGGCAACTGCCGGGCGCATCCCGTCGCACTTCCGGATGCATGGGGCAGGTCCAGCTTTGCACGACGTCCGCCGCGGCAGCGGATACCGCTTCCGGTTCATGAGCGGGTGCATGTGACGCATGTACGGCGTGCGTCGCGCAATGAGGCGACGAAGCCTTTTCCTGACAGCAACTGTGCATGGTTTCTCCGTGCGGCGACATCACCGCTGGAAGCGTTTCAGAATTTCAAACAGCTCATCGAGCTTGTCGCGCCGCTCACGCTCGTTGCCGCCCTCGATTGCATCCGCAACGCAGTGTTCGACGTGACGCTTGAGAATCTCCTGTTGCAGCGCTCCGAGCGCCGACTGCACGGCACGAACCTGAACGAGAATGTCGCCGCAATAACGGTCCTCCTCGATCATGCGTACGAGCCCCGCGACCTGACCCTGAATCCGCTTCAGACGCGGCAATGCCTTGGTGTGGCTTGGATGTTTCATGCTAATACTATACCCCACTATGGTATATAAATCAAGCCTGCACTGTTTCCGTCCATGACCCCTTGCTTTCCACGGAATTAGTGTATATATCCACTAATACACTTAATTGGAACCAGGCCGTGCTGCTGATTGTTGACCGCCACAACGGGGTGCCCGCCTACCGCCAGCTCATGGAGCAGGTGAAATTCCAGGTGGCGACGGGCAACCTCAAACCGGGCGACGAATTGCCCAGCACCCGCGCACTGGCGGAACAACTCGGTATCAATCCCATGACCATCAGCAAGGCCTACAGCCTGCTGGAGCATGAGGGCGTCGTGGATCGTCGTCCCGGCATGCCACTGGTGGTCAGCGGACACGGGCCGGATGCGCGGTCTGCCGGGCGCATGGAGCAACTCCGGCAGAGCCTGGCGCCGAGCCTCACGCCACTGCTACAGCTGGAGGCCAGCCCCGACGAAGCAGCCAGCTTGCTGCGGGAAATGCTGACAGAACAGATTGAATCACACAGGAAACAGCCATCATGACCATGCCCATCCGCACCCGCGCATTGCACAAGTGCTTCGACGACACGCCGGCACTGGCCGGCCTGGACCTGACCATCCCGGAAGGCACGGTCACCGGCCTTGTCGGCCGCAACGGTTCGGGCAAAAGCACGCTCCTGCGTATCGCTACCGGCCTGTTTCTGCCCACCGGCGGCGAATGCCGCACCTTTGACGAACCCACCGGCAAATTGCAGTCGGACACCCTGCGTCGCATCGGCTATCTGGATCAGGAAGCGAAGTACCTGGAATGGTTGAACGTCAGCGACCACCTGCGTTACGTCGCTTCGTTCTATCCGCGCTGGGACAGCGCACTGGAACGTCGTTTGCTGAGGGAACTGGATCTTGATCCAAACACACGTGTGGGCGCGCTTTCACCGGGCAACCGACAGAAGCTCGGCATCCTGCTTGCGGTATGCCACCACCCGGATCTCCTGCTGCTGGATGAACCGGCGAGTGCGCTCGACCCCGTCGCGCGCGAGCAAGTGCTGTCGTTCCTGATGCAATTGCTGACCGACGAACCCCGTACCATCGTGATCTCCTCGCACATCCTGCACGATGTGGAGCGGTTGGTGGATCGTGTCGCCTGCCTGGAATCCGGACATCTTGTCTCGCACACCTCGCTGGACGAATTGCAGGAAACCTATACGGAATGGCGCATACGTGCACGTGCCGGTGCCTTGCCCACGCGGTTCAATGAACCCTTCGTGCTGAACGCGGAAATCCGCGGGACCGAAGCGCGTCTTATCGTGCGCAACCCGGATACCGTACGGGACAGCTTCCGTGCCGCTCATGATGTTGATTTGAGTCAGCATAACCTGAGCCTGGAACAGATTTTTCCCTGGCTGTTGAAACACGCCGCCTGATTGGAGCCGCGAGTATGACTCTGATGCTGCAAATATCGCCTCCTCCATCCACGGAAATATCCGCTCAAACCATGATGGATACCGGCTTGCATCGCTGGCTCTGGCTCATCTGGTACCGCCTGAAACGACACAGTGCAAGTCGCATCAACCTGCTGATCTTTGGCGTGGGAATCCTGATCGGCCTGATGCAACAATTCGGCCACGGCCATCCAGATCGAATGTTTCCCTTTCTGCTGGCTATTTTCCTGTGTGGCATGCCTTCCGGGTTGTTCTACAACCTGGTCATCGAGATCAGCAATATCCCCGCGGCTCGGCTCTGGCCAGAACGGATGAAGGGTACCTGGAGTCTTTATGTACTGGCAGGAGTCCTGACGATATCCATCTATATGCTGCTCGCATGGGGCAGCCTGCCAGGTGTCGAACTATTTCTGGTCGGTACCTTGTTCTACGCAAGCGGACTGTACCCCGCCAGCCTGATTGCAATCTATTTTGCACTGATTGGCGTCACGTGGAAGATGCCTCAGATTCTGACTACACACGTCCTCGCTGCCAGCCTGACCCTTGTCGCATCGGGTATGGCCGTTGCCGCCATGGGCGTGCTCCGTATTCGCAGACGCTGGCTCGGGGATCACCGTGTGCAATGGCTGCCCGGAATGGACAAGAAGCGCCCGGGGTCCCGTTCCGCTCAACGCAATCGTCCCGGCTGGAAATCCGGAGCTTTCAAAACGGATGCACAGAGCGTTGCGCGTGTGCTCCGATTCGAGTCCAGACTTGTTTCCCGGTGGGCCATGCACTGGATGATCACGGCGGCGGCATTATTCACTTGTATTGTCGTCTTCATCCTTGGTGTGCAATACAGCACAAACCATCAGCACATGGATGAAGCCGTTATGGTCACCGCACTGTTGCTTGGATTCATGCTGACTGCCACTTTCATCAGCAGTGAGATTGCAGTGCGGGTTCCGGACAAGCGATGGCTACCGATCTCTCGCAAACTTTATGCACGTGGAATCTGGGTTGCGCATCTGCAATCCCTGCTTCAATTCTCCGTACTGCTCGCAGTGCTGGCGAGCGCCTGCGTTCTGGCGGTGATGCGCTTGCTTGATGTTTCACACGCGCCATCATGGCTGAACTGCACATTTGCGTCTC
>DASSRV010000142.1:0-2021 GCA_035701605.1 Gammaproteobacteria bacterium | reverse complement strand
ACCTCCTGCTTGCCGTAGCGGATGGTCTCGTAGGCGAAGCCGATGGCCTGACTGCCGGAGGTGCAGGCGCTGCTGGAAGGAATCACGCGCCCGGTGATGCCGAAGAACAGACTGATGTTCACCGCGCCGGTGTGGCTCATCATCTGCACGTAGGTGTTGGAAGTAACGCCGCGCAGACTGCCGGTACTGGCCATGCGGCCGAAGGCCACGGTCGGCTCCGCGCTGCCGGCGCAGGCGCCATACGCGATGCCGGTACGACCGGATGTGAGGATCGCATCGCCGAGCAGTCCCGCGTCTTCCAGCGCAAGTTCGCTCGCCCGCGTGGACATGACAGCAACCGGCCCCATGCTGCGCATGCTCTTGCGGTTGTACTGCGGCGGCAGTTCGTAGGACAGCACCGGCGCACCGAGACGCGTGCGGATGTCCGCAAACGCTTCCCATTCGGCCATGTATTTCACGCCGGAGCGGCGTGCACGCAATGCGCTGCCGATCTGCTTCCAATCGTGCCCCAGCGCGGTCAGCCCGCCCATGCCGGTGACCACGACGCGGCGCGGATTCATCCGCGCGCTTCGAGCAGCTTCCCGATGACCCGCTCCACGTCGGCGACCGTGCGCACTTCCTTGAAATCCTCGGGGCTCACCTTGCAGCCGGTCAGCTCCTGCAATTTGATGATCATGTCCACGGCGTCAATGCTGTCCAGATCCAGGTCTTCATAGAGCCGGGCCTCGGGCGTGATTTTCGCAGGATCCAGTTCAAACTGCTCCACCAGCGTATCTTTAAGGGTTTGAAAAATATCCTGTTTTTCCATGAAACACGTCTCTCGGGATGTCAGGTGGGATGTGGGTGGAACGGCGTGCCGGTAAATGCTTGTTGTCCGGCAAACTGCCGCAATATGGTAACGGTTCCTGCCGTTCCGGCAAGTAGAACCTATCTCAAAATTATTCAACCGTTCGTGTTGGGCCCTTCGACAAGCTCAGGGCAGGCGAAGTCGAAACATATAAAAATCATAGGCTTGGTCCCCTTCGACTCCGCGCCTGCGGCGCTACGCTCAGGGCGAACGGGATTTTGAGATAAGTTCTAGTTTGCGACGTCAATCCGCCCGCTGCGCGCCGTTTGTGGGGGCCGGGGCCAGCAATTCCGGCACAGTCACGCAGTCCAGCCCCTTTTCGCGCAAGCCCCGCAGGATCAGTCTGAGCGCCGCCGCGCAATGCGGACGGCTGCGCCCGGGCAGGTCATGGCCGTCGTGCAAGAGCACGATGTCGCCGCCGCGCACCTGCTTCAGCACCCGCGTCGCGATGGCCTCTGGATCAGGCAAGCGCGTGTCACGGCTGTGCAGCGACCAGGCGACCAATGTCAGCCCCAACCGGTGCACGGCGCGCGCCAGCTCGCCGCTCTTGAGGCCCACCGGCGGACGATACAGCGCCGGTACCGTCCCGCCCGCCGCGGCAATCGCCTGTTCGCCGCGCCGGATTTCCCCCGCATGCCAGGCCGGGAACCGGAAGTTCTGCCAACGCGAATGCCGCCAGGAATGATTGCCCAGCACATGGCCTTCCGAGACCATGCGCCGCGCCAATTCCGGCTGCGCGGCGAGCTTTTCTCCGATCACGAAAAACGTGGCGCGTGCGCCGGCTTCGGCGAGCACGTCGAGCACTTGCGGCGTCACGACCGGATCCGGACCGTCGTCGAAGGTCAGTGCCACCCAACGGCTGTCACGCGCGCCATGCCTGAGCGTGGGATAGAAAAGACCGGAACCGGGCCGCGCGATGCCGTCCGTGACCAGTGCAATCAGCAGCACGGCCGGAATGCCGAACATCCACGGCGACCAGCCGAACCAGGCGATGCCGCTCGCGGCAACCAGCACGTACGCGAGGCTCAGGTGATGCACATTGCAGCGCAACCATCGCCAGCGCATGCGCGGCGGCGGGAGGGTGCGGGTGGAAGCATGATTCATGGTGCGGCCGGTGACATCAACGCTGCGCATGATACCGGTTGCACTCCGAAAACTCCGCCGTCCGCCAGCG
>DASSRV010000141.1:0-7912 GCA_035701605.1 Gammaproteobacteria bacterium | reverse complement strand
AGCGGACGGCCGGCATCAGATGGAACGCGAGGCGTTGCACATCTGGCCGCGCGGGCGACACATGCTGATCGCGCTGCCGAACCTGGACGGCAGTTTTACCGTCACCCTGTTCCTGGCGAACCACGGCGAACCCGGTTTCGATTCCCTGCAACGCCCCGGCGCGCTGCACGCGTTCTTCACCGAGAACTTCCCCGATGCGCTGACCCTGATCCCCGACATTGAAACGGAATTCCGCCAGCACCCGACCGGCATGATGGGCACGGTGCGCTGCCCGGCATGGCACGCCGGGGGCAGCGCACTGCTGCTGGGCGACGCCGCCCACGCCATCGTGCCGTTCCACGGCCAGGGAATGAACTGCGCATTCGAGGATTGCCTGATCCTGGACCAGTGCATCGAGCGGCACGGCGACGACTGGTCACGGGTGTTCGCGGACTTCGAACAGCAGCGAAAACCCGATGCCGCCGCAATTGCGGAAATGGCACTGGAAAATTACGTGGAAATGCGCGACGTGGTGCGAAGCCGGAAATTCCAGTTGCAGAAGCAGATCGGCTTCCTGCTGGAAGCGCGTCACCCCGGCGTGTTCGTGCCGCGCTATTCGCTCGTCATGTTCCACCACCTGCCGTATTCCGAGGCCCGGCGGCGCGGTGCCGTGCAGCAACAGATCCTCGACGATCTGACCTCGCATGCCGAGCGCATCGAAGACGTTGACATGGAACATGCCGATATACTGATACGGCGTTCACTGGACCGGATAACGGGTGAGTCGTGAGTGAGCACCCGTTTCTGGAAGGCTTGCGGCATGGTCCCGATTATCTATTGCAGAACCTGGATTTCCTGAATCGTCGCGGTCTGGTTATCCAGGCCAGCGAAGCGGTTTACCGCCGGGCTTCTTTCCTCGATGAACGCATGTTCACGCCGGATACCCGGGGTGCGTGGTTTCCGTTCGAGACCCTGCAACAAGCCACGGCAAACCTCGGATCGCGCACCGCGCATTACATCTTCCACGTCGGACATTGCGGTTCCACCCTGCTGTCACGCCTGCTGGCCGAGCTGCCGGGCTGCTTTCCGCTACGCGAGCCCATCGCATTCCTGGCGCTGGCAATGGCAAAACGCACGCTCGGCTCGGCTGATGCCATGCTGGATGAAGTCGCATGGCAGAACCTGTTCGACACGATTGCCCGGTTGCAAACCCGCTGCTATCGCGATGCCGATACGGCCTTGGTCAAGTCCACCAGCGCGGCAATCAATCTCATGCAGCCTGTCCTTGCGCGCGATACGGATACGCGGGCAATCTATCTCCATGTCGGTCTCGAAACCTACCTCGCGACCATGTTGCGTGCCGAGGCGTGCCGGGAAAGCGTCCGCGGCTACGCCACCGCCTGGCTTGCGGACCTGCGCGTACTTGCCGATCTACCGGGATTGAGCCTGTCCGGACTGGATGACGCGCGTCTGACCGCGCTTGCCTGGCTCGCCAACCGTTTGCACGCACGGCGCGCCAGCCAGGCATTTGCCGGGCGCGTGCAGTGGCTGGATTTCGATGCCCTGCTTGCCCGTCCCGCGCATTTCCTGCACGAAACCGCTGCATTCCTCGGTCTTGAGGTGCGTGGGTCAGATTCCGCCGCGCTGCTGGAAAACCCCATTCTGCAACGCTACGCGAAAGACCCGTCCCAGCCCTTTACCGCTTCTGCCCGTACCGAAGAATTGAACGACGCGCGTCAGCGCTGTGCCGCGGAGATTCGTGCAGGGTTGGCGTGGGTGGAGCAACTCAGCGATCATTCTTCTGTGCTTGCCGCCCTGACAAGCCCACCTCATGCCAATTGACCGGGTAGCGGACCAATCTGGCGGATGGAGTGGTGCCGGCTTACAATGAAAAGCCGTCAGGAGTAATGACTCGACTGCCTGCCTGATCCAAGTACAAGGGAGAACCATCATGCGTAGATTCGCCATTCTGCTGCTGGCACTCGGTGCCTGCCTGTATTCCGTTCAGACCCTGGCCGACGACAATTGCGGCGACGGCTATACCACCGCAAATTTCAAGCGCAGTGATCTGGTCAAAATCAAGGCACATGTCAATGCCGTGGTTGCGGCGCTGGGCACGGCCCCCGCTCCGTATGCAAAAGACAACGAGAACTGGGATCTGCCGACCTACGCCTGTCAGGGCAAGGGCGGGTTCCGCCCAATCAATACGACTTACAACGTCGCCCTGACGACCGACGCACAACAGCAAAAGCTCGGCGCCGAATACCAGAAGAAAATACTGGCCGCCGAAGCCCGCGGCGACATGCAGGCAGTGATGAAGATTACCCAGGAAATGCAGTCCGAGGCATTGAAGCAGTCTGCCGCCAGTCAGGCCAATACGCCCGTCAACATTGAAATCCGGACCAATAATGGCGACTCGATGACCATTGATCCCGGTGCCGTGGTGCGGGACGGCAAGGGTTTCATCGTGCTGCGCGATTCCGGCGCAGACGTCAGTTCCGGCACCGAGAGCGTGACGGCCTATTTCGACAAACAGGTGCTCAAGGATGCGGAGGACGCCGTCACGTTCGACGAAAGCGGCGATATTGTGGTTCCCGGCCGGCTCGACACGATCAGCGTACGAATCAGGGTCAGCGGCCCCAAGGCGGTCGTGGAAGCCATGTTCAAGAAAATGGATTCGGGCAAGGTACTTGGCCAATTGAGCGAGAAACGCACCAGGCTGAAAGACTGACACGCTCATCCTGGCAGCGTTGAATCCGCCGTCCACACGGCGTCAGGCCAGATTGCGCGGTATCCTGCGTTCCAGCACCATGAACGAACAGGCGTAGGGATTGCTCTCGTCCACCGGGTGCGCTTCATGCGCGAGTTCGGACCACTGCGTCATGTCCAGCTTGGGGAAATAGGTGTCCGCCTCGAATTGACCGTGCACGCGTGTCAGATAGATGCGCTGTGCACGCGGCAGACCTTCGCGATACAGCTCGCCGCCGCCGATCAGCATGACTTCCGGTTCGCCCGCCGTCATCACGATGGCTTCCGCCAGCGTGTGCGCTACATCGCAACCTTCTGCCCGATAAGCGCGATTGCGCGTCACCACGATGTTGCGGCGACCCGGCAGCGGCTGGCCGATGGATTCATGCGTGCGGCGCCCCATGATCACGGGTTTGCCCAGCGTCACGGTCTTGAAATGCCGCAGATCCGCCGGCAGGTGCCAGGGCATCCGGCCGTCGCGACCGATCTCGTTGCGCTCACCCGCGGCGACGATGAGAGAAAGCATCAGCCGAGTTTCGCGCCGTTCGGCACCGGCTTGTCCGGTATCGCCAGAATCACGCTGCCATCCTCGCGATAGAAGCCGCAGATCAGGCATTCGGATAAAAACGGCCCGATGCGCTTGGGAGGGAAATTCACCACGCCCAATACCTGCCGACCGACCAGCTCCGCTTTGGTGTAATGCACGGTAATCTGTACCGAGGATTTCCGGATACCGATCCCGGGCCCGAAGTCCACGGTCAGCTTGTATGCGGGCTTGCGCGCTTCCGGGAAGGTTTCGGCGGCAAGCACCGTGCCGGCGCGCAGCTCGATCTTCTCGAAATCCTGCCAGTTGACGTTATCCATGAATCAGACCGCGACCGGCGCCTTGATGGCGGCGTGTGACTGGTAGCCGGCAATCTCGAAATCCTCGTACCGGTAATCGAACAGCGAATCGGGTTTGCGCCCGATTACCAGGCGTGGCAGGGGCAACGGTTTGCGCGCAAGCTGTTCCTCGACCTGTTGCAGATGATTCAGGTACAGATGGCAGTCGCCCCCGGTCCAGATGAATTCCCCGGGCTCCAGACCAACCTGCTGCGCAATCATGTGCGTCAACAGCGCATAGGAGCAGATGTTGAACGGAACGCCCAGGAAAATATCGGCGCTGCGCTGGTAAAGCTGGCAGGAAAGGCGTCCGTCCGCGACATGGAACTGGAACAGCGCGTGACAGGGTTGCAGCGCCATGCGGTCCAGCTCCGCCACGTTCCAGGCGCTCACGATCATGCGGCGCGAATCCGGGTTGTTGCGCAACTGTTCCATCACGCGGCTGATCTGGTCAATGTGACCGCCGCCCGGGGTCGGCCAGGCGCGCCATTGATGCCCGTACACCGGACCCAGATCGCCGTTCTCATCCGCCCATTCGTCCCAGATGCTGACGCCGTGCTCGTGCAGATAGCGGGTATTGGTCTCGCCACGCAGGAACCACAGCAGTTCATGGATGATGGAGCGGAAATGCAGTTTCTTGGTGGTGACGGCCGGAAAGCCTTCATTCAGATCGAACCGCATCTGGTAACCGAATACCGACAAGGTGCCGGTGCCGGTGCGATCCGTTTTGCGTACGCCCCGGTCGCGGACATGCCGCATGAGTTCCAGGTATTGGCGCATCAGACCGCTTTCCGTCCGCTGCGGCGGTAGGCCAGCGTCAGCAGCACGATGCCCGCAATAATCATCGGCAGGGACAACACCTGCCCCATGGTGACCCAGCCGAATGCCAGATAGCCGAATTGCGGGTCCGGCAGCCGCCAGAACTCGATCGTGAAGCGAAAGCAGCCGTACAGCAAACCGAACAGACCGGCGACCGCCATGCGCGGACGCGGTTTCATGGAAAACCACCACAGCACCGCAAACAGCACCACGCCTTCCAGCAGGAATTCATACAACTGTGTCGGCAAGCGCGGCTGGCTGAAACCGCTCACGGCATTCTGACAGTATTCACCGCCAGTGAAGCGCGTGTTGAGACAGGGGATGCGCATCGCCCACGGCAGATCGGAAATCCTGCCCCACAATTCGCCGTTGATGAAATTGCCGATGCGGCCGGTACCGAGTCCGACCGGGATTACCACCGCGGTGAAATCCACGACCTCGAAATACGCCTTGTGGTGCTTGCGTGCAAACAGCCACAGCGCCACCAGCACGCCAAGCAGACCGCCGTGGAACGACATGCCGCCGTCCCAGACCTTGAACACGTACAGCGGATCCTGCCATTCCAGCCAGTGCCCCGCGCTGTCGTAGGCATAGAACAGGGTGTAGCCGAGACGGCCGCCAAGCACCACGCCCAGCGCCACATAGAACAGCAGGTCGGCAAGCTGGTCCGTGTTCCAGCCGCTGCCGGGGCGGCGCACCCGCAACCACAACAGCAGATAGGCGCCGAAGAAGCCCACCAGATACGTGATGCCGTACCAGTAGATGTGCAGCGGGCCGAGATGCAGGGCGACGGGATCGAAATCGGGATACGTCAGCATGGCGCGCATTCTACCCGATGCCCGGTGCGGGCAGATAGCGGCGGACAGCGTCCGCAGGCAGCACGCCGAACGGTTATAGTGTGGCATGCCTCCTGCCAACCACCTGCTTCAGGAAACCAGTCCCTACCTGCTGCAACACGCGCACAATCCCGTGGACTGGCATCCCTGGAACGAGGCTGCGCTCAAGCTGGCGCGTGACAGCGGCAAGCCCATCCTGCTGTCCATCGGTTATTCGGCCTGCCACTGGTGCCACGTCATGGCGCATGAGTCCTTCGAGGATGCGGACACCGCCGCACTCATGAACCGCCTGTTTGTGAACATCAAGGTGGATCGCGAGGAGCGCCCCGACCTCGATCGCGTGTACCAGTTGGCGCACCAGATTCTGGCCCGACGCGGCGGCGGCTGGCCGCTCACGGTGTTTCTCGACCCCGATGACCTTGTACCGTTCTTCGCCGGCACCTACTTCCCCCGCACGCCCCGCTACGGCAGTCCGGCCTTCAGTGAGGTGCTGACGCGCGTTGCGGCCTTCTTCAACGAGCACAAAGCCGAGCTGCATCAGCAGAATGCCGCCGTACAGGATGTCTTCAAGCGCATCCGGGCCGGGGCTGGATCGCCCGCCGACTCGCTCGACGACACACCGCTGACCGGCGCCCTGCATGCGCTCGCGCGGAGCTTCGATGCCCGGTTCGGTGGATTCGGGGGCGCACCGAAATTCCCGCACCCCGCGACGCTCGAATTCCTGTTGCGGGAATCGCTGCAACCGGACGACTCCCGGTCGCACGCCACGACTCGCGCGCGCGAGATGCTGGAGACCACGCTCACGCGCATGGCCGAAGGCGGCATTCATGACCAGTTGGGCGGCGGGTTCTGTCGTTACGCAGTGGATGCGCAATGGACGATCCCGCACTTTGAAAAGATGCTGTACGACAACGGCCCCCTGCTCGCGCTGTATGCGCTGGCCGCGAAACTCGACGGCAACTCCCTGTACACACGCACCGCGCACGGTCTCGCAGGCTGGATCATGCGCGAGATGCAGGCCCCGGAAGGCGGCTATTGGTCGAGCCTGGACGCCGATTCGGAGGGCCATGAAGGCCGCTTCTATGTCTGGTCCCGGGAAGAAGTCCGCGGCGTGCTGAGTGAGGCCGAATACGCAGTCTTTGCGCCGCGTTACGGGCTCGATCAGCCGCCGAATTTTGAACGGCAATGCTGGCACTTGTGCGTGCGGCAGGATATCGCCACCATTGCGACAAACCTGCATCACAGCGAAGCGGAAACCGAAACCTTGCTCGAAGCCGCGCGTTCAAAACTTCTGGTTGCGCGGGGCTCGCGCGTGCGCCCCGGCCTCGACGACAAGGTCCTGACCGCCTGGAACGGCCTCATGATCCGCGGCATGGCGCTGGCCGGAAGATTGCTGGAAACACCCGCGTATCTCGACTCGGCACAGCAGGCCATGCACTTCCTGCGCAACCAGCTTTGGCGGAACGAAACCCTGTCCGCCAGTTGGCGTGCAGGTCAGGCCCGGTTGCCGGCCTACCTCGACGATTACGCCTTCCTGCTGGATGGCGCACTGGAATTGTTGCAGGCGCGCTGGGACAGCGGGCTGTTCGGTTTCGCGCAGCAACTGGCCGATGCGCTGCTGGCACGTTTCGAGGACAAGCCATACGGTGGTTTCTGGTTTACGGCGGAAGGTCAGCCGATTCCGTTGCATCGCTCGAAAACCTTCAGCGACGAATCCCTGCCGACGGGCAATGCCATTGCGGCACGCGCGCTGTTCACACTCGGTCATCTCGCCGCCGAGCCGCGTTATCTCGATGCCGCCGAGCGCACCCTCAAGGCCGCCACGCCGGGCATGCGGCAGCAGCCCGATGCGCACGCCGCCATGCTGCTCGCCTTGCGGGACGCCCTGGAGCCACCGGAACAGGTGATCCTGCGCGGTACTCCGACCAAGCTCGCCGAGTGGCAGGCCGTCCTGCTCGGGAAATTCGACCCACGCCGCCGCGTGCTCGCGATTCCGGACGATGCTGGAGCCCTGCCCGGCCTGCTGGCGTACTGTGTCCCGCACGGCGAGATCTGCGCCT
Source organism: Gammaproteobacteria bacterium (assembly GCA_035701605.1). Taxonomy (GTDB): domain Bacteria; phylum Pseudomonadota; class Gammaproteobacteria; order Natronospirales; family REEB76; genus DASSKW01. Next base: position 588 of record DASSRV010000141.1, on the reverse strand, counting down.
ACCGCTGCCGCGGCACCGAATGCGGCCTGCCGATCACCCGTCTCGACGCCCTGACCAGGCCGTAAAACGCATGGATGCGTTCTGGAAACAACGCAATTCGGGGGTTGACCTCCGGGCATCGGGGGACTGCGCCGGAACAGCCTCGTGATAGCATTTATCCCGGTTCTGGATGAAGGTGCAGACCAAGAATAACTGCAACCGATACGGGGTACCTGGCATGAAAGCAATGCTTGCGCGCAGCCTTGGCATCGTATTCGCCGGAATCGCGCTGCTCATTCTCGTGACGTGGCTGGCCGATGGCGCACCGCTGCCCAGACCCTGGGATATGGGGTTTGTCAGCAAAATACAGGGCGACAAGGTATTCATGAATGTGTCCCTGTCCGGGAACATGTCGCACGCCGGGCAATTGCTCAAAGCCATCACGGCCGCCGGATATTCCGCCGTGGATGTCACGGAAGGAACGTGGGTTTCGGATTACCACGTATTCGTCATACCCAAACCGCTGGATTCGCAGGAAGCCCAGGCACTCAAATCCAGGTTATCCGGGGAATTGCCCACCGGGATCACTCAAGAGACAAGAGTCTACAT
>DASSRV010000140.1:0-9096 GCA_035701605.1 Gammaproteobacteria bacterium | reverse complement strand
GCGAGGCCGAGCGTGCGCAGGTGGTGGAAGCCTATCAGGACCGCATCGGCGATCTGGTCACCGGCGTGGTCAAGCGCGTGGAACGCGGCAATGTCTATATTGATCTCGGCAACAATGCCGAAGCCTTCATCGCACGCGAGGAAATGATTCCGCGCGAGGCCGTGCGTACCGGGGATCGCATCCGCGGTTACCTGCGCGAAGTACGTGCCGAGCTGCGTGGTCCGCAGTTATTCGTGACCCGTACCGCGCCGCAGTTCCTGATCGAGCTGTTCAAGCTGGAAGTGCCGGAAGTGGGCCAGGGCCTGATCGAGATTCGCGGTGCGGCGCGCGATCCGGGCGCGCGCGCCAAGATCGCGGTCAAAAGCAACGATTCGCGCATTGATCCGGTCGGCGCCTGCGTCGGCATGCGCGGCTCGCGCGTGCAGGCGGTGTCCAACGAGCTGTCCGGCGAGCGCGTGGACATCGTGCCCTGGGACGACAATCCGGCGCAGTTCGTCATCAACGCCATGTCGCCCGCGGAAGTGCAATCCATCGTCATGGACGAAGAGGCGCACAGCATGGATATCGCGGTGTCCGAGGACAACCTCGCCAAGGCCATCGGTCGCGGCGGACAGAATGTCCGGCTCGCCAGCCAGTTGAGCGGTTGGGAGCTGAACGTGATGACCCAGGAGCAGGCCACGCAGAAGAGCGAAACCGAAATGCAGGCGCTGCAGAATCTGTTCATGGAACAACTGGACGTGGACGAGGACGTGGCCGCGATCCTGGTGCAGGAGGGCTTTTCCAGCATCGAGGAAATCGCCTACGTGCCGGCCGCGGAACTGCTCAACATCGAGGAATTCGACGAGGGCATCGTCGAGGAACTGCGCGGTCGCGCGCGCGACGTGCTGCTGACCCAGGCCATTGCCAGCGAGGAAGGGCTGGGCGACGCCGAGCCGGCGCAGGACCTGCTGGACATGGAGGGCATGGACAAGGCGCTGGCCTTCCGCCTGGCGGCACAAGGCGTGACCACCATGGAGGAACTTGCCGAGCAGGCGGTGGACGACATCAAGGACATCGAGGGTCTGGACGAGACCCGCGCCGCCGAACTCATCATGACCGCGCGCGCGCCCTGGTTTGCCGGTGACGAGGCGCAGCAGAAGTAAAACGAGCGAGGACTATCGCCATGGCAGAAGTCACAGTCAAGCAATTCGCCGAAGTGGTGGGTACGCCGGTTGACCGGTTGCTGTCGCAACTGGCCGATGCGGGCATTGCGCTCGACGACCCGGAAGCCGCCATCAGCGATGAGCAGAAATTGCAACTGCTGACGCATCTGCGCCACAGCCACGGCGAGGGTGGCAGCGGCGAGCCGCGCAAGATCACGCTCAAGCGCCGCAGCGTGTCAGAGATCAAGCTGACCGGCTCGCAGGGCCGCGCCAAGACCGTGAGCATCGAGGTGCGCACGAAGCGCACCTACGTGAAACGCAGCGCGGTGATCGAGGAAGAAAGCAAGAAGCGCGCTGAGGAAGAAGCCACGCGCGAAGCGGAACGTGCCGAGCAGCGCGCCGAGGAAGAGCGCCAGGCTTCGATGCGTGCCGAGAAACAGGCGCTTGAAGCCGCCGAGCGCCAGCGCAAACTGGAAGAGGAATCCCGTCACAAGGCCGAACAGGACGCCAATGCGCGTGCCGACGCCGAGCGCCGCAAGGCCGAGGCCGATGCGCGGCGTGAAGCCGAAGAGGAAGACCGCCGCCAGCGCGCCGCCGCGCCACCGCGCAAGGCCGGGCCGATCGCCGACGACCGCCAGACCAAGTACGGACGCAGTGAATTGCACGTGGCGCATGCCGCTTCCGGACGCCGCAAGAAGAAACCGGGCAAGGCCAAGGCCGCGGTGAGCGTGCAACTTGAAACCCGGCACGGCTTCGAGAAACCGGTGGCACCGCAGGTGCGCGAAGTGGCGATTCCGGAAACCATCACCGTGGGTGAACTGGCGCAGCGCATGGCCGTGAAGGCCACCGAAGTCATCAAGATCATGATGAACATGGGCGCCATGGCCACCATCAATCAGGTGATTGACCAGGATACCGCCGCCATCGTGGTGGACGAGATGGGTCACAAGGCAAAGCTGCTCAAGGAAAACGCGCTCGAAGAGCAGGTGTTGCAGATCGAGCACGAAGGCGAGGCCGTCACGCGCCCGCCGGTGGTCACCATCGTCGGTCACGTGGACCACGGCAAGACCTCGCTGCTCGATTACATCCGCAGAACGCGCGTTGCGGCGCGTGAAGCCGGCGGCATCACCCAGCACATCGGCGCCTATCACGTTGAAACCGAGAAAGGCGTCATCACGTTCCTGGACACCCCCGGCCATGCCGCATTTACCGCCATGCGCGCGCGCGGCGCCAATGTCGCGGATGTCGTGGTACTGGTGGTGGCGGCCGACGATGGCGTGATGCCGCAGACGATTGAGGCGATCCAGCACGCGCGCGCCGCGAACGTGCCGATCGTGGTGGCGGTGACCAAGGTGGACAAGCCCGAGGCGGATCCCGAGAAAGTGCGCAGCGAACTGGCGCAGCACGAGATCATTTCCGAAGAATGGGGCGGCGAGAATATTTTCGTACACGTGTCCGCCAAGACCGGCGAAGGCGTGGACAAATTGCTGGAATCCATCCTGGTGCAGGCGGAAGTGCTGGAACTGAAGGCGGTAGCCTCGGGGCCGGCCTCCGGTTTCGTGCTGGAATCCAGCTTGGAAAAGGGCCGCGGTTCGGTGGCGACGGTGCTGGTGCAGCGTGGTCTGCTCAGGAGCGGCGACATCCTGCTGGCTGGTCAGGAATTCGGGCGTGTGCGTGCCATGTTCGACGAGGACGGCAAACGCATTGACGAGGCCGGTCCCTCGATGCCGGCACTGGTGCTGGGCCTGTCCGGTACACCCAATGCCGGCGATGAAGCGGTGGTGGTGCCGGACGAGCGCAAGGCGCGCGAAGTCGCGCTGTACCGGCAGGGCAAGATCCGCGACGTCAAGCTCGCACGTCAGCAGGCGGCCAAGCTCGACGACGTGTTCCAGCAGCTCTCAGACGGCCAGAAGTCGCTCAACCTGCTCATCAAGTCCGACGTGCAGGGCAGCGCCGAAGCATTGCGCGACGCCCTGATTCAGCTCTCCACCGAGGAAATCAAGGTCAAGGTCATCGCCAGCAGTGTCGGCGGCATCACCGAATCGGACGTGAACCTGGCGGTGGCTTCCAAGGCCGTCATCATCGGCTTCAATGTCCGCGCGGACGGCGGTGCGCGCCGCATCATCGCGGAATCCGGCGTGGACGTGCGCTATTACAGCGTGATCTACGAAGCCATTGATGACGTGAGAAAGGCCGTCAGTGGTCTACTCAAGCCTGAACTGCGCGAGCAGATCGTGGGCCTGGCCGAAGTGCGCGATGTGTTCCGCTCCTCGAAGCTCGGTGCCATCGCGGGCTGTCTGGTCATCGAGGGTACGGTGAAACGCAACCTGCCGATACGCGTGCTGCGCGACAACGTGGTGATCTACGAAGGCCAGCTCGAATCCTTGCGACGCTTCAAGGATGACGTGGCTGAAGTGCGTGCCGGCACGGAATGCGGCATCGGCGTCAAGGACTACAACGACGTGCGCGCAAGCGACCAGATCGAATGCTACGAGCGCGTGGAAGTGGCGCGCGCAGGCTGAGACACTTCCGATATGGCACGTGAGTTCGAGCGTTCCAGCCGGGTCGCCGGGCAGTTGCTGCGTGAGCTGTCCGAACTGATCCGGCGCGAGGTGAAAGATCCGCGCGTGCGGAACGTGACGGTCACGAAAGTGGACGTGACGCGCGACCTGTCGCATGCGAAGGTGCTGATTTCGGTACTGGGCGAGGATGGCCCGCAGCCGGAAGTGCTGGCGGCGCTGCAACACGCCGCCGGTTTCCTGCGCCGCCAGCTCGGCAGGCTGCTGAAAATGCGCAGCATCCCGGAACTGCATTTCGCACAGGACGACACCCTGGAACGCGCAGCACACCTGACCGCCCTGATCAATCGCGCCAACCGGGGCAAACCGGACGAGGGGGATGCGTGATTGCAGATCCACCTCCACAGCCCGATAAAATAAAGAAATCCTCCGCCGCGCCGCGTCGGCAGTACCGCGATGTGCACGGCGTGCTGCTGCTCGACAAACCCATCGGCATGACATCGAACCAGGCCCTGCAACATGTGCGGCGCCTGTTTTCCGCGCGCAAGGCCGGTCACACCGGCAGCCTCGATCCGCTGGCGAGTGGCCTGTTGCCGCTGTGTTTCGGCGAAGCCACCAAGGTGTCTTCATTCCTGCTGGATGCGGACAAGCGCTATGCCGTGGTCGCGCGGCTTGGCGTGCGTACCCGCACCGGGGACGCGGAAGGTGAAGTGCTCGAAACCCGGCCGGTCCCCGTGTTCACGGAGGCGGTACTGGAGCAGGCCCTGTCCCGGTTCCGCGGCGAGATCGAACAGGTGCCACCCATGTATTCCGCGCTCAAGCATCAGGGTCAGCGGCTCTACGATCTGGCGCGCGAGGGCATCGAGGTGGAACGAGCACCGCGCCGGGTCACGATCCATGCGCTGGAACGGGTACGGCACGACGCCGGGGAACTGGAACTGCGCGTGCGCTGCACCAAGGGCACCTACATTCGCACGCTGGTGGAGGACTTGGCGGCCGCACTCGGCACGCTGGGGCACGTCACCGCGCTGCGACGCGAGGCACTCGGACCGTACGGCGGCGAGGGCCTGCCGATGCACGGTCTGGAGGCACTGCGGAACCTGACGCCGCCCGAACTCGATGCCTGCCTGCTGCCGCTGGACAGCGCCGTGAGCCATTGGCCCGCCGTGCGACTGGGCGCGGATGCCGCCTGGTATTTCAGCCGCGGCCAGGCCGTCGTGGTGCCGGGCGCACCTACCACGGGCTGGCTGCGCGTGTACGAGGGCGAGCGCTTCATGGGTCTGGGCGAAGTCATTCCGGATGGCCGGGTCACCCCCAAGCGGCTGCTCCGTTTCTCCTGAAACAGGCTCATCGAAGGCGACGTCATCGAGCTCAAGGTGCTGAAGCCAAATATGGAAACACTATGCGGTGTCCCGTCCGACTGTCCTCGAGACTGATGCTGTTACCTGGAGCCCCGTTTTTGCAAAAAATCAGGGCAACTTTTGCGCACTGGCCGACACAAAACAGCGCCAATTTGCGTTCAAATCCGCCTTTCACCGACTGTGCCATACATTTTTTGCGCATTCCGCGACGATGGGCCGAAGGAAGCCGCGGACGGTGGTTCGCCCTTCATTTTTCGCTGCGGCCAGTGCGATGAAACCGCTAACGCCGCAGGTAATATCCGGTCAGCAAGCCCTCCCAGGCACTGAACCAGATTTCCTCGTGCGGAGGCCGTTTACGTATCTCCACCCCGTTCCAGATTTCCGCTGGCGTGTGACCCTGCAAATGCTGATGCGGCCGGATGTGGTTGTACCAGAGCCGGAACGTCCGCAGTGCGGCATTGAGCTGATCGAGGTTGTCCACGGTCCAACGGTCCAGTCTGTCCTTGGAGAGTGCCGAAGAACCGTTCGATGCGGCCGTTCTGCCAAGGACAATGCGGATTGGTCCGCTGGTGCTGGATGCCGAGCAGCCAGAGTGCGAATCGAAACTAGCGCGAAGTGAAAATGCCTTCATTGTCGGTTCGGAGCCGACGCGGCTTGCCGAACCGCTCGATGGTATCGAGCACTGCGCGGAGGATAGTAATGCTGGTCTTGTTCCCCAAGGCCGTGAGCGTCAGGTTGGATCGCGTGCCATGATCCACCAGGCCGAGAATGGGATGCAACCGTCCCTGATTATCGGTTTTGCCCGTCAGATCGAGTCCCCAGACGCGATTCGGCGTGCCCGCCGTCAGTTTCCGGTTCCGCACCTGGCGTCGGGCGATCCGGATCTCATACGCATGACGGCGTAGTACGTCGCTGACTATGGGCCTTGCCCGCCGCCATGCTCTAATGCGCCAAGCGTTGATGAAGCAATCCGTGAGTTTGCGACAGCCATTGATTTTCGCCTTGGCCGACAGGGAACTGCGGGCCCCGCAGTCCGGGGCCGATGGCGGGCAGGGCGGGATGAATCAGGGTCCGTGCAGGCCGCCGCGCTGGATCGGCGCGGGATCAAGGTCCTGCCGGACCGGCCGGATACCCTCCCAACGCCCATTTCGGCTGCCCTGAAGGGGCAGTTTGATACTGATTTCATTGACTTTTTGCTTGTCCTGAACCGGCTGCGAGGCTACAATACGCGGCTGAATTCAAGGGTAAAAATACTTCGGAGTTGATCTAAAAATGTCGTTCACTGCTGAGAAGAAACAGGAAATCATCGCCACTTACCGTCGCGATGCCAAAGATACCGGCTCGCCGGAAGTGCAGGTTGCCCTGTTGTCCGCCCGCATTGAGGGCCTGGGCGGGCACTTCACCCAACACACCCAGGATCATCATTCCCGTCGTGGTCTGCTGAAAATGGTGAACCAGCGCCGCAAGCTGCTGGATTACCTCAAGAAGTCGGACCAGTCGCGCTACGAGACGCTGATCGAGCGCCTCGGCCTGCGCCGCTGATTCTGATTTCCCCAACCGCAGCACACCACGAAGGGCAGACCGTGACAGTCATCAAGAAGCATTTTCAATACGGCAACCACACTCTGAGCATCGAGACCGGCGAAGTCGCCCGGCAGGCATCGGGTTCGGTCATCGTCAACATGTCGGATACGGTGGTGCTGGTCACCGCCGTGGGCTCGAAGCGCACAGTGGAAGGCCGGGATTTCTTCCCGCTCACCGTCAATTATCAGGAGAAGACCTACGCCGCGGGCAAGATTCCGGGCGGCTTCTTCAAGCGCGAGGGACGACCCAGCGAGAAGGAAACCCTGACTTCCCGCCTCATTGATCGTCCGCTCCGTCCGCTGTTTCCCAAAGGTTTCTACAACGATGTCCAGGTCGTCGCCACGGTGATTTCCGTGAACCCGGACGTGGACCCGGATGTGCCGTCCCTGATCGGTGCGTCCGCGGCGCTGGCGCTGTCCGGTTTGCCGTTCCAGGGCCCGATCGGTGGCTGCCGCGTCGGTTACATTGACGGCAAGTACGTGCTCAATCCCACCAACAGCCAGTTGCAGCAGTCGCAACTGGATCTCGTGGTCGCGGGCACCGACAAGGCCGTGCTCATGGTGGAATCCGAGGCCAAGTGCCTGCCGGAAGAGGTCATGCTCGGCGCGGTGATGTTCGGCCACGAACAGATGCAGACCGCTATCAAGGCCATCAGGGAACTGGCGCAAGAAGCCGGCAAACTGGCGTGGGACTGGCAGCCGGCCGAGAAGGACAAGGGTCTCGCGGAAGCGCTGAACGCGGAAGCGGGTGCGGCGCTCACCGAGGCCTACCAGATTGCCGAGAAACAGGAACGCTACGGCCGCATTGACGAGATTCGCGCCGCGGCGATTGAAAAACTGGCCGGAGGCGAAACCCCGCAGTGGGACGCGAAGCTGGTCGGGAACGCGTTCGGCGACCTGGAAAAGAAGATCGTGCGCGGCCGCATCATCGAAGGCAAGCCGCGTATTGACGGGCGCGACACCAAAACCGTGCGCCCGATCACCATCAAGGTCGGCGTGCTGCCGCGCACCCACGGTTCCGCGCTATTCACGCGCGGCGAGACCCAGGCGCTGGTGGTCACCACGCTCGGCACCGGGCGCGATGCGCAGATCATTGACGCCATCGAGGGCGAGCGCAAAGAGCCGTTCATGCTGCACTACAACTTCCCGCCGTACTCGGTGGGCGAGACCGGCATGATGGGTTCACCCAAGCGCCGCGAAATCGGCCATGGCCGACTCGCCAAGCGCGGCGTGCAGGCCGTGATGCCGGACATGAAGAATTATCCCTACGTCATCCGCGTGGTCTCGGAAATCACCGAATCCAACGGCTCCAGCTCCATGGCCAGCGTGTGCGGCACCAGCCTGTCGCTCATGGATGCCGGCGTGCCGCTCAAGGCGCCGGTGGCCGGTGTCGCCATGGGTCTCATCAAGGAAGGCGACAAGTTCGCGGTGCTCACCGACATCCTGGGCGACGAGGATCATCTCGGCGACATGGATTTCAAGGTGGCCGGCAGCGCCGAGGGCGTGACCGCCTTGCAGATGGACATCAAGATTGACGGCATCACGCGCGAAATCATGCAGGCCGCGCTGGCGCAGGCGCACGAAGGTCGTCTGCACATCCTCGGCAAGATGAAGGAAGTGCTTGACGCACCGCGTGCGGAACTGTCCGAGTATGCGCCGCGCATCATTACCCTGAAGATTCATCCCGACAAGATCCGCGACGTGATCGGCAAGGGCGGCGCCGTGATCCGCGCGCTGACCGAGGAGACCGGCACCACGATTGACATCGAGGACGACGGCACGGTCAAGATCGCCTCGGTGGACAAGGCGGCCGGCGAGGCCGCGAGGAAGCGCATCGAGGACATCACGGCGGATGTCGAGGTGGGCCGCATCTATCAGGGCAAGGTCGTCAAGCTCATGGATTTCGGCGCCTTCGTCAGCATTCTGCCGGGCCGCGACGGCCTGGTGCACATCTCCCAGATTTCGGAAGAGCGGGTCGAGAAAGTCAGCGACAAGCTCACCGAGGGCGATGTCATCAAGGTCAAGGTGCTGGAAGTGGACAAGCAGGGCCGCATCCGGCTGAGCATGAAGGCGGTGGATGCCGCCTGATCCGGCGTCTTTCGCAATGAAACCTGATAAAGAGGGCCACAAGGCCCTCTTTTCTTTTATTATTGACGATATTGAAATGCCTCGATTATCCACTACAGACCGGTTTATCGGTTACGAGTCGCTAACATGATGAATGCCGCCCTGTATAACGCCTGCAAGAAGAAAGGCATGCAGCCAAAGCATGTTGCAGAAGTTGGTGTGTATTTTCCTGAAACCTCGAACGTGCTTGGATTCATCCAGGATGGCGTTCGCTCGGATTTGTTCGAAGCAGACCCGGATTGCGTTGTAAAAATAAGGGACTATTTCAAGCAGGCGGAGAATGTCAGGCTGTTTCCATACGCGGTGGTTGATCAACCCGGGCCGGTAACGTTCTACCATCGTGGCGCCTCGACCTTTGCGGAAG
>DASSRV010000139.1:0-4465 GCA_035701605.1 Gammaproteobacteria bacterium | reverse complement strand
CCGCGTGATGACGCGTGGGACGTTCGCGAACATCCGCTTGCGCAACCTGCTGGCGCCGGGCACCGAAGGCGGCGTGACCACCTACATCCCCAATGGCGAGGTCATGTCCATCTACGATGCCTCGGTGAAATACCAGACCAGCGGCACACCGCTGCTGGTCCTCGCCGGTGAGGAATACGGCAGCGGTTCCTCGCGCGACTGGGCCGCCAAGGGCACCCTGCTGCTGGGTGTGAAAGCCGTGATTGCCAGGAGTTTCGAGCGCATCCACCGCTCGAATCTGATTGGCATGGGTGTGCTGCCCTTGCAGTTCAAACCGGGTGAGGACGCCAAGTCGCTCGGCCTGACCGGCAAGGAGGAATTCGCCATTACCGGTCTCGACAACGGCGACGCGCGCGAAGTGAGCGTGAGCGCGAAAGCCTCGGACGGCAAGAGCGTGAACTTCAAGGCCCGTGTGCGGCTGGATACGCCGAAGGAACGGGATTACTACCGCAATGGCGGCATCCTGCAATACGTGCTGAGGCAGCTTGCCGCCTGAGCCCGTTCCGGCCCGGTGAAACGAAAAACCCGCCATGAGGCGGGTTTTTCGTTTGCGGTTTGCGGGGCGTTACTTTGCGGTATCCACCGTCTTCCAGACTTGCGGCTCCCATTTGCCGGAAGCCGTGAACTTGGCACCGATGTAATAGCCCTTGCCGGCTTCCACCGTCACGGTCAGTTTGTGTTCCTGCTGGCCGTACCTCGAGCTGTGCTGCAAGCCCGGCACGGTGGCAAGATTCACGTCCCGCGATACCCTGACGTCGAACGTGTATTCGCCGGGTTTGATCCACAGCACGCCCTGATCGTCGCGGTTGGTGAGCTTGCCGTCCACCGCCCAGATCTCGACCGGGTAAAGCTGTTTCGCGGTCTGATCCACATTCAGATACAGAGTGGCGTGCTCGGCGTCGCGTGAGCCGATGAACGGCCCCGCCGCCGCCGCGACCGAAAGCAGCGCCAGACCGGCGCCCGCCAGGAATTTCAGGCTGTTTCTTTGCATGACATTCTCCTCCTCTCTCGTGATACTCAAAGCATAGCCGGATGCGGTGCCATGCGTATTAAACAGTTATGAAATTTAGCTGAAAACATCGTGGTGCCGGGCTTCAGTCCCACGGCTCTCCCCGGCGCGGCATCCGTCAGCCGCCGGTCGCCACCGGCCGTGCCGGATCGCGGATCCACTCGCTCCAGGAGCCTGCATACAAACGTGCGCCGTGCAGGCCGGCGTGCTCCATGGCGAGCAGGTTGTGACAGGCGGTCACGCCCGAACCGCACATGCACACGGCCTGTTGTGGCGGCAGGCCGGACAATCCGGCTCCGAAACGGACCCGCAGGGCTTCGGGCGATTTGAAGCGGCCATTATTATCAACGTTTCCGGTATAGGGCAGGTTGACTGCCCCCGGAATATGGCCTGCCACCGGATCGAGCGTTTCATTCCGCCCCTGAAACCGTTCCGCTGCGCGCGCATCCAGCAGCCGTCCGGGTCGGCGGTCGGCAACCAGATCCAGCACGCCCGCCGCATCGAGCCAGAGCGCATCGTTGCGCTGCACATGAAACGCGCCCGGCCGCGGCGACACGGCCCCGGCATTCACCGGCCCGCCCGCTGCAATCCATGCCTGCCAGCCGCCATCCAGCACCGCGACATCGCGATGCCCGAGCCAGCGCGCCAGCCACCACAGCCGCGCAGCGAATGCACCCTGACTGGCGTCATAGGCAAGCAGTTGCGTACCGGCTCGAACGCCGATACGCGAAAAGAGCGCAGCCAATGCCTCCGGGTCCGGCAAGGGATGTCTGCCACTGTCCGCCGTGATCGGACCCGCAAGCTCACGATCCAGATGAAGGTACACCGCACCCGGAATGTGGCTGCTGCGGTATTCCGCTTCGCCGGCATCCGGTGCATTCAGTGCAAAGCGGCAATCGCATATCACCCACTCCGGATCATCCAGATGCGCGGCGAGCACGGTGGTATCAATCAGGGTATCGAACATGACGGCGGTGCGGCAGATGGATGCTCCGAGTATAGCGCCGTGGCCGTTCGCATGCCGCGGACGCACGTGCTATCTTCCCGGCAGGCACACAACCGGGTGAAATGTCATGCCTTATACCGATATTGTGCTGGCCTACGACGGCAGTCTGGAGGGGCGGCGCGCGCTGCGTGAAGGTGCCGAGCTGGCGGTGCAGTTCAAGGCGCGCACGCATCTGCTGGCCGTCATCAAGCAGAACGCCGGCACCGCGGTCGGCCAGGGGCTGGATCCGCGCAGTCTGCCGGATGACGAGGAACAGCGTTATCGCGCGGTTCTGGAAGAAGGCGTGACGATCCTGAAAGGTTTCGCGCTGCGTGCCGAGGGTCATCTGCGGCGCGGCGATCCCGTGGACGAGATCGTGAAGCTGGTCGGCGAAGTCAATGCGGATCTGGTGGTGGTCGGACATCGCGATCGCGGGGCGCTGGCGCGCTGGTGGCGCACACCGGTTTCCATGTCGCTGCTCGACAAACTGACGTGCAGCGTACTCATCGGCCGCAAGGTCCGGGGCGCCGACCCGGCACCTGACTGATTCGCGCTCAGGGCATCTCGACCCAGGCCGGCACTTCGCGCCAGCTCTCGCCCAAGGCCGCATCCAGTCTGCGCCAGTGCGGTTCGAATTGCGCGACCACGTTCCAGAAACGTGTCGAATGATCCAGCACGCGCAGGTGCGACAGCTCGTGGATGATGAGGTAGCGCACCAGCGCCGGCTCCAGAAACAGCAGTTTGTAGTTGAGGCTCAGGGTCCGGTTCGAGGAGCAGCTTCCCCAGCGGCTGCGCTGGCCGCGAATCTGGATCTTGCGGTATTCGCTGCCGGTGAGACGCGCAAGGCGTTCCACCCGCGGTACCAGCACGCTGCGGGCCCTGGCCGCCAGCCAGCGGCGCAGTGCGCGACGCACTGCCGATTCGTCGCGTCCGTCGTGAAACACCGTCACGTTTTGCCCCTTGCCGGTGGTCACGCGGACCTGCGCACCGGGACGACGCTGGTAGCGCACGCGCCAGCGCTCGCCGCAGGCAGGCAGCACCAGGGACGCCGGCAGGCGCTGATCGGGGTCCGGCATTTCCGAACGCAAGCGGCGCCAGGTATCCCGTATCCAGTTGCGATGCCGGGTCAGGAACGCGCGCACGCGCTCGTGGCTGGTGTGACGTGGAATCACCACTTCCACGCCCTGCCAGGGCGTGATGCGCACTTGCAGGACCTTGGCGCGCGGACTGCGACGCCAGTTGTAGCTTATCGGCTCCGCCATGAACGGCTCCGTGGATTGAATACCTGGGGCATGGAAATCTGCCGTGACGCGCGTCAACCTGCCTGGCTGAGAGGTTTGTCGCGCGCCGCCAGCACCGTGGCATCGGACTCGAACAATTCCGGGATCACGAACTCGAATTCATGCCGATGCACGGCGACAATGTCGCCGTGCTTGAGCGCACGGTCGCTGCCGAGGCGCTCGCCGTTCACGAATGTGCCGTTGATGCTGCCCTGATCGGTGATCCAGAACACGCGGCCGCGGCGCTCGATGACTGCGTGACAGCGGCCAATGGTGGCTTCGTTCGCGATCACGTACTGCACTTCGGGATCGTAACCCGCGACCCGGCCGATCACCGTGGATTTGTCGGTCAACTCGTAACGCTTGATGTCGTTCGGATTGCTGATGTCGTACAGCACCGCCTGCGGACCCTCGGCATGCTCGGGTGCATGGCCGCCGAACTGCTGCAACGCCTTGCGCACCGATTTGCGGTTCCACAGCAGATAGCCGCCGACGCCCAGCACCAGGATCACGACCAGTACGCCAAGCCATTCCCAACCCGCGTGACTGTCTTTCTGCTGCACCGGCCGGGTCAGCGGCGTCTTGAACTGGAAGCTCTGCGGCGCAGCCGCCGGCGTCACCGGCTCGGGCTGGGCGGCACGCGCCAGTCGCGCGTTCAACAACGTGGCGCCGATACGCTGGAAGATGCCGACCAATTCTCCGCCACTGAACGCACGGAAATAGTCCGCACCGGTCTTGGCTGCAAGGGTTTGCAGCAGCTCGTAATCGGCCTGTTCGGTGAACGCGATGCTGAAGATGCGGATATGCTGGCGTGCCGCATCCGGGATCAGCGACTGGTTGATCCAGTTGATTTTTTCGTTGTTGCGTATCTCACTGCCGACGTCCACGTGGCCATCCGTCATCAGGATGATGAATTTCTGTGCGCCCTCGCGGTCGCTGTTGCCGAGCTCATAGACGGCGCGTTCCAGTCCGGCGGCGATGTCGGTCCACTGTCCGCTGTAGTCTATCTGCGTGAGCGCAGTCTGGATGAGTGCGCGACTGTCGGTTGTGAGTGGGGTCAGGGGCAGCAGAATGTGCGGCTTGGTGGAAAATTCGATGATGGAAATCCGGGTATCGGCACCCTGACTGGTGACAAAGTCGTTGACCGCCTTG
>DASSRV010000138.1:0-6070 GCA_035701605.1 Gammaproteobacteria bacterium | reverse complement strand
GAGCGCCGAAACAGACGCACTGATTGAGCCGCGTGATGTGGTATTTCTGCCGGACGGGCGGGTGGCGGTGAGCAGCCTCGGCAGCGGCGCAATCAGTTTTTACGATGCACGCACGCTCGAGCCGCGCGGCAGCCTGGTGTTCGGCAGCGCGGCGGGTGCGCTGCGTTTCGATGCGGATGTGGCACGAATGTATTTTGCCTATGGCCGCGAACGGCATGGCGGCATCGCCATCCTGGATACCGACGGCACGCTGCATGCGCAAGTGCCACTGCACGATCTGCCGCAGGGTCTGTTGCCGGCCGCCGCCGCGCATCGCCTCTATGCCAGTTTTGCGGCGCTGAACCGTATCGTGGTATTCGATACCGCCACCAGAGAACGCGTCGCCGACTGGTCGCTGGGCAGTACGCCGGGAACAAATTACCCGCTGGCGCTGAATGCCGATGGAACACACCTGTTCGTGGCCGGCCGGCAGGGAGATGAAATCACGGTGCTCGATACCGGCACCGGCAGGGAGTTGCAGGACATCGCGGCACCGGGCGGCGTCGGCAGCATGCAGTTCGATGCGCGGACCCATGAGCTGTACGTGGCGGCCGGTGTGGGTGAACTTGTCGTGTATGAAGAAGATGCGGACGGCGTGCTGCACGAACGCAGCCGCATCGCAACGCGCCGCGGTGCACGTACCGGACTGCTGGATACGGCAGCCGGGCGCTACTACCTGGCCCTGCCCGCGGGCAAGCAAGGGCCGGCCGAAATCCGCGTCTATCGGGTGTTTGCGGAGCGTCATCCGGAGGATTCCCCGTCATGAGCAGGCAGGACGATGGGGCACGCCGGGCGCTGGCCGCCGCCGTGCGAGCCGCATGCCTGGAAGCCGCACGTGCAGGCTACGAGCAGGCGGCCATCGCCGGGCTGTGTCACGAGGGCGCGGTGGAGGCGTCCCTGGATGCGATCCGCATGCTGGACATTGATGTGCTGGCGGCGGCAACGCCGCCCGAACCGGTGAAAAAGCCCTGACGCCCCGGCCGCGAGCCGCTACAATCTGCCGGCATTCCCGTAACCCGAACTGCCAGGAGCGCCCCGCGCGATGGACCCCCGACCGATTGCCGATTTCATCAAGCACCATTACCGGCACTTCAATGCCGCGGCGCTGATTGACGCTGCGGAGGCCTACAAGACGCACCTCGCCTCCGGCGGCAGGATGATGGTGACACTGGCCGGCGCCATGAGCACCGCGGAGCTGGGCCTGTCGCTCGCGGAAATGATCCGCCGGGACAAGGTGCAGATCATCACCTGCACCGGCGCGAACCTGGAGGAGGACATCTTCAATCTGGTGGCGCACGACCATTACGTGCGCGTGCCGAAGTACCGCGAGCTGTCGCCGGCCGAGGAACAGAAACTGCTGGACCGTCACCTGAACCGCGTCACCGATACCTGCATCCCGGAAGGCGAGGCGATCCGCCGCATCGAGAAGGCGGTGCTGGCGGAATGGCAGACGGCGGACCGGAGCGGCGAACGGTTCTTCCCGCACGAGTTCATGTACAAGCTGATCCGTTCCGGCGTGCTCGAGCAATACCACCAGATTGATCCGAAGGATTCCTGGATGGTGGCGGCCTGCGAGAAGAACCTGCCCATCATCGTGCCGGGCTGGGAGGATTCCACGCTCGGCAACATCTATGCCGCGCACTGCATGAAGGGCGACGTGAAGAACGTCCACACGGTGCGTACCGGCATCGAATACATGATGTATCTGGCGGACTGGTACCGGAAGCACTCAATCGGCAAGGGCGTGGGCTTTTTCCAGATCGGCGGCGGCATTGCCGGTGATTTCCCGATCTGCGTGGTGCCGATGTTGGAACAGGACATGGAGGAGGCGACGCCGCTGTGGACGTATTTCTGCCAGATCAGCGATTCCACCACCAGCTACGGCTCGTATTCCGGCGCGGTGCCGAACGAGAAGATCACCTGGGGCAAACTCGGCGCCGATACCCCGAAATTCATCATCGAGTCCGACGCCACCATCGTCGCGCCGCTGATGTTCGCGTACATTCTGGCACCGTGACGGTATCCCCATGCGCTATCGCAACCTGATTTGCCTGCTCGCGCTTGGCCTGATCGGCGCACCGGCTGTGGCGGACAATCCGCCTGCGGTCCCGTTCGTGCAGGTGTCCGGGCACGGCGAGGTCAGGGTGGCGCCCGACCGGCTCGAAATCGCGCTTGCCGTGACACGCACGGATACCGAACTGGCAACAGCCCGCGCAGACGTGGAACGGCGCGCCGGCAAGGTGCTGGCAGCAGCGAAAAAACTGGGCATGGCACCGCGCGACGTGGATGCGCACGCCATCCGCATCGAACCGGAATACACCTGGCAGAACAACCAGCGCAAGTATGTCGGTGAACGCGTTACGCGTGACATCACGCTGACGCTGCGGGATGTGTCGCGCTATCCGGCGTTGCTGGATGCACTGGTCGGGGCCGGGGTCAACAGCGTGACATCGGTCACGCCGTCGCGCAGCGATGTACCGGTCCTGCGCCGGCAGGCGCTGGCCGCGGCCATGCAGGATGCACGGGCACGCGCCGGGACGCTGGCGGACAGCGCGCAGGTGACGCTCGGCAGCGTATTCAGCATCAGCGAGACGCCGGGTTACAACGCGCCGCCGGGGCCGCAGCCTTTGATGATGCGCGCAACCGGCACGCGGAGCGCTACGCCGGCGGACTACGAGCCCGGCCTCATCACCATCAGCGAGGACGTCGCGGTGACGTACCTGCTGGACTTAAAACATTGAGAACTTGTCTCAAAATCCCGTTCGCCCTGAGCGTAGCGCCGCAGGCGCGGAGTCGAAGGGGACTAAGCCTATGATTTTTATATATTTCGACTTCGCCTGTCCTGAGCTTGTCGAAGGGCTCAACACGAACGGTTGAATAATTTTGAGATAGGTTCGAGTTTCCTGACGTAAAATTTCACCTTACCAAAGAGTAGCTGGAGGTTTACTGTGAACAAGCAAGTCAAATGGATGATGGGTGGCGCCGCGCTGGCGCTACTGCTCGCAGGCTGTGCGAGCCTGGGTGGAGATTCCAACGTGCAGTTGCTGGCAAGCGGCAGTCACAGCGGCGTCAAGGAACAGGAATACCACGATCTGCATAATGCCAAGGATTTCCAGACCTGGTGGAACAAGGCGTACTCGAGCTATTCCGAGGTGCCGGCGCTGCCACAGGTGGATTTCAGCAAGAACATGGTGATTGCGGCATTCATGGGTGAAAAGAGCCACGGTGGTTACACCATACGCATACACGATATTGAGCTGACACCAGATGCGTACAATGTCGACATTCGGATCACCATCCCTGGCAACAAATGCCGAGCGTCACAGGCGATTATCCAGCCATTTGAATTTGTCGTGGTGCCGAACAACAACGGCCAATTCATCAACTGGAACGTCAAGCAGAGCAACAAGCCCTGCTGATCCGGCGATGGACTCCGGATGCACGGGCCGGCTTTGCCGGCCCGTTTTTCTGGTGTCCGGGGTTGCCGCTTCCAGGTCCGAAAACGGCCAGTTCCGGGTTGCGGCCGGCGTATAGTGAAACGCATGGAAGCGCATGGCCCCGTTCTCGATCCCGTGATCTGCGACCGCGCGCGCGTCGCACGCGACCCGCGTTTTGACGGGCGTTTCTTCATCGGCGTGCTCAGTACCGGTATTTACTGCCGTTCGATTTGCCCCGCGCCGTCGCCGAAGAAATCCAACATCCGCTATTTTCCGACCGCCGCTGCGGCCGCCGAAGCCGGTTTGCGGCCCTGCCTGCGTTGCCGCCCGGAAGCCGCACCCGGTACCCCTGCCTGGGCGGGCACGTCCGCGACCGTGCGGCGTGCATTGCGACTGATCCAGGACGGCGCGCTCGACAACGGCAGCGTGGAGCAGCTCGCGGGCCGACTGGGTGTGGGCGCGCGCCATCTGCATCGTTTGTTCGTCCAGCACGTCGGTGCGTCGCCGATCGCGGTGGCGCAGACGCGGCGGCTGCATTTCGCAAAGCGCCTGCTGGACGACACCGCGTTGCCGATGACCGGCATCGCACACGCCAGCGGTTATGGCAGCCTGCGGCGTTTCAATGCCGCGTTTCAGCATGCCTATGGCCGTGCGCCACGTGCATTGCGCCGCGAACATCGCGTGCCGCACGCGCCGGCGCATGACGGGTTGGGACTCCGGCTCGCGTACCGTCCGCCGTATGACTGGCGTGCCTTGCAGGCATTCCTGGCGACGCGTGCACTGCCGGGCGTGGAGCATGTTACGCCGAATGGCTACGCACGCAGCGTGTGCGTCAAGGGCGTTGTCGGCAGGATCGAAGTGCGTCCGGTGGCGGGCGCGCATGCACTGGAACTGAACGTGCACGGTCTGGATGCGGGCGCGCTGTTTGGCGTGGTGGCGCGGGTACGGCAGATGTTCGACCTCGCGGCGGACCCCGCCGACGTGCGCGCGGTGTTGCGGCGCGATGCGCTGCTTGCGCCGTGCCTGCGACGACATCCCGGTTTGCGAATCCCCGGCGCCTGGGATGCGTTCGAGATCGCAGTGCGTGCCGTGCTGGGTCAGCAGATCAGCGTGGCCGCGGCACGTACGTTCGCGGCGCGCCTGGTGACGGCATACGGCGCGCGCGTGGATGTCGCCTCGGAATTGACACAC
This sequence comes from Gammaproteobacteria bacterium, assembly GCA_035701605.1. Classification (GTDB taxonomy): domain Bacteria; phylum Pseudomonadota; class Gammaproteobacteria; order Natronospirales; family REEB76; genus DASSKW01. The sequence continues at coordinate 1,403 of DASSRV010000138.1, read as the reverse complement.
TTGTTTCCGGCACCGCAGGAGCTGGCGGACGCGGACCTCACTGCCATCGGTTTGACACGGGCACGCGCGGCCACGCTCAAGGCCCTGGCGCGCGCCGTGTGTGACGGCACGCTGCAATTCGACGCGGATCACGGCGTGGACGCGTTGCGCGCGGCATTGCTCGGAATCCCTGGCATCGGCGCGTGGACTGCGGAATATATCGCCCTGCGTGCGCTGGGCGACCCGGATGCGTTTCCCGCCGAGGATCTGATTCTGCGGCGCATGGCGGGCGACGGCACGGCGTTGAGCGCGACTACGCTGCGTCAGCGCGCCGAAGCCTGGCGACCGTGGCGCGCGTACGCGGTCATGCATCTGTGGCGTGCCGCGAATGAGACCTGATTGAACGGAGCGATGACCATGTACTACCACCTCATGCCCAGCCCCATCGGTGAACTCCTGCTGGCGGGTGAAGAAGACGCGCTGCGGTGCGTGCATTTCCAGGGCGGTCCGCGGCCGTTGCGGCCGGAGCCGGACTGGGAAAAAGCCGAAAAGCCCTTCCGCGAAGTCATCCGGCAGTTGCGTGCGTATTTCAACGGCAAGCTGCAAAAGTTCGATCTGCCGCTGGCGCCGGAGGGCACGGAATTCCAGATGAGAGTCTGGCGCGCGTTGCGCGAGATTCCCTACGGCGAAACCTGGTCGTATGGCCAGCTCGCTCGACGTATCCGGAAACCTCAGGCGTCCCGTGCAGTCGGCGCGGCGAACGGCCAGAATCCGATCCCGATCATCGTGCCGTGCCATCGTGTGATCGGGGCCAATGGTTCGCTGACCGGGTTCGGCGGCGGCCTGCCGATCAAGCGCGCGCTGCTGGAACTGGAAAGCGGGGTTCGGTCGCTTATCTAGCGGACAGTGTTTGTTGTGGATTACGGTACGTTCATCCATATCCACAACTTTTCAATCAGGTCTTAATGCTGCGTCATACCGGCGGAGGCCGGTATCCAGTCTGAATAAAGTATCCCGACCGAAGGCCGGGATATCGCATTTGACTGGGTTCCGGCTTCCGCCGGAACGACGATATCTACGGTTTCTTCAACTGCACGCGCATTAACTCGGCGAGCTCGCGTTTCATGGGCTCGTCGGTGCTGCTCAGTGCGTGGATCACGCCAACCTGATCCCCACGCGCACGATTCTGGTTGAGCTTGAATTTGCCTTCGAGTCGTTCGATTTCGATTTCAAACGCCACAATGTAGTCCAGTTGGCTGTCCACGTAGTCGCCCGCCTGGGCCATGGTCCAGGGAGGATTCACGTACGCCTCGTGTTCCGTGACCAGCCGTTCCAGCATGGCGCGCACGCGTGTCTTGTCCTCGACGATTACCGGCCGGCCGTGCGCGTGCACCACGGCATAATTCCAGGTCGGCACCGTGACC
>DASSRV010000137.1:0-3521 GCA_035701605.1 Gammaproteobacteria bacterium | reverse complement strand
GTCAGCAGTGGCGCGTGGCGCGGCGTGATGCCGAGTTCGCCCAGTTCCGCGGGCGCGAACACCATCTCGGCAGTGCCCGAGAAGATCGCCTGTTCGGCACTCACCACATCCACATGAAACGTCATCGCCATATTCCTGTTTGCCCGTTCCGCGATTAGAGCGTCTTGGCCTTCTCGACCGCTTCCTCGATCGCGCCCACCATGTAGAACGCCTGCTCGGGCAACTGGTCGTAGTCACCGGCCACGATGCCCTTGAAGCCGCGAATGGTGTCTTTCAGCGACACGTATTTGCCGGGCGTGCCGGTGAACACTTCCGCCACCGAGAACGGCTGCGACAGGAAGCGCTGGATCTTGCGCGCCCGCTGCACCACCAGTTTGTCCTCCTCGGACAATTCGTCCATGCCGAGGATCGCGATGATGTCCTTCAGTTCCTTGTAGCGCTGCAACACGGCTTGCACGCCGCGGGCGGTGTCGTAGTGCTCCTGGCCGATCACGTTCGGATCGAGCTGACGCGAGGTGGAATCCAGCGGGTCCACGGCCGGATAGATGCCGAGTGCGGCGATGTCGCGGCTCAACACGACCGTCGCATCCAGGTGCGCGAAGGTGGTGGCCGGCGACGGGTCGGTCAAGTCGTCGGCCGGCACGTACACGGCCTGCACCGAGGTGATCGAGCCCTTCTTGGTGGAGGTGATGCGCTCCTGCAACACGCCCATTTCCTCGGCGAGTGTCGGCTGGTAGCCCACCGCGGAGGGCATGCGGCCGAGCAGTGCCGAGACTTCGGTGCCGGCCAGCGTGTAGCGGTAGATGTTGTCCACGAAGAACAGGATGTCGCGGCCCTCGTCGCGGAAATATTCCGCCATGGTGAGCCCGGTGAGCGCCACGCGCAGACGATTGCCCGGCGGCTCGTTCATCTGGCCGTACACCATCGCCACCTTGGAATCGTTCAGATCCTTGAGGTTGATGACGCCGGACTCCGCCATTTCATGATAGAAGTCGTTGCCTTCGCGGGTGCGCTCACCGACGCCGGCGAACACCGACAGGCCGGAATGCTCTTTCGCAATGTTGTTGATGAGTTCCAGCATGTTCACGGTCTTGCCCACGCCGGCGCCACCGAACAGGCCGACCTTGCCGCCCTTGGCGAACGGGCATAGAAGATCAATGACCTTGATGCCGGTTTCGAGCAGGTCGGTGGAGCCGGACTGCTCTTCGTAGCTCGGCGCCTTGCGGTGAATGGCCCAGTGCGAATCGGCCTTGACCGGGCCGGCCTCGTCCACCGGTTCGCCCAAGACGTTCATGATGCGGCCCAGCGTGCTCTTGCCGACCGGCACAGAAATCGGTGCGCCGGTATTCTTCACCGCGACACCGCGACTCAGGCCCTCGGAGGCGCCCATGGCGATGCTGCGCACCACGCCGTCGCCGAGCTGCTGCTGCACTTCCAGCGTCAGGCTGTCGTCCTCCAGCCTGAGCGCGTCGTAGACGTTGGGGATGGCGTCGCGCGGGAACTCCACGTCCACCACCGCGCCGATGACCTGTACGATTTTTCCGGAACTCATGTTCATGATCCTCGATACGAAATGTTTTGCGTGCCGCGGTTACACCGCCGCCGCACCGCCCACGATCTCCGCCAGCTCCTTGGTGATGGCGGCCTGGCGTGCCTTGTTGTAAACCAGTTGCAGCGAATTGATCAGCTCGCCGGCGTTGTCGGAGGCGGATTTCATCGCCACCATGCGGGCCGCCTGCTCGCAGGCTGCATTTTCCACGGTGCCCTGATAAACCTGCGACTCCACGTAGCGCATCAGCACGCTGTCCAGCAGCTCGCGCGCTTCCGGCTCATACAGATAATCCCAGTGCGACTGCAACTCGGGATCCTCGATACCCAGCACCGGCAACAACTGCTCCACCACCGGCTTCTGGCTCATGGTGTTGATGAACTCGTTGTTGATCAGGAACAGCCGGTCAATTTCGCCGTTGCGGTAGGCATCCAGCATGACCTTGACGGTACCGATCAGATCGTTGAGGTGCGGCGTGTCGCCGAGATGTGCGGCCTGCGCACGGACCTTGCCGCCGAAACGGCGGAAGAATGAGCCCGCCTTGGCACCGATCACGCAGAACTCGACTTCCACACCTTGATTGCGCCACTCGCGCACCTGCGCCACGGTGGCCTTGAACAGGTTGACGTTGAGGCCGCCGCACAGACCGCGATCGGTGGAGATCACGATGATGCCGACGCGCTTGACCTCGCGCTCGACCATGAACGGGTGCCGGTATTCCGGATTGGCCTTGGCCAGATGTCCGATGACCTGACGCATTTTTCCGGCATACGGGCGCGAGGCCGCGACGCGCTGCTGCACCTTGCGCATCTTGCTGGCCGCGACCATTTCCATGGCCTTGGTGATTTTCTGGGTACTCCGGATGCTCTTGATCTGCGTCCGGATTTCCTTTGCGCCTGCCATTCAATATGTCCCGTTAACGTCAATCACTGCCACGATGAAAATGAGAGATTTTTGCCGAGAACGCGACGCGCTGCTTTCCGAGGCGCGGAGTTTACACGCCAGTAAATGAGCACCGAGGAAAGCGGCGCAACAAAGTTATCGGAAAAAAGATCCATTTTCATTACCAGGCTTGGGTCTTCTTGAACGCCTCAACCGCCTGCTTCAATCCCTGTTCGATCTCGGCGTTGTAGTCACCGCTGGCGTTGATCTTGTCGCGCAGTGCCGCGGCATGCGCCTGGAAGTGGCTGTGCATCGCGGCTTCGAACGTGACGATCTTGTTCACTTCCACGTCGTCGAGGTAACCCTCGTTGGCCGCATACAGCGACAGCGCCATATCCGCGATGGACAGCGGCGAATACTGCTTCTGCTTCATCAGCTCGGTGATGCGGCGGCCGCGTTCCAACTGCTTGCGGGTGGACTCGTCCAGGTCCGAGGCGAACTGCGCAAACGCCGCGAGTTCGCGGAACTGCGCCAGCGCCAGACGCACGCCGCCGCCCAGCTTCTTGATGATCTTGGTCTGCGCCGCACCGCCCACGCGCGACACCGAAATGCCGGCGTTGATGGCGGGCCGGATGCCGGCGTTGAACAGGTCGGTTTCCAGGAAGATCTGGCCGTCGGTAATCGAAATCACGTTGGTGGGCACGAACGCGGACACGTCGCCGGCCTGGGTCTCGATGATCGGCAGCGCGGTCAGCGAACCGGTCTTGCCCTTCACTTCACCCTGGGTGAATTTCTCCACGTATTCCGGATTGACGCGCGCGGCACGCTCCAGCAGGCGCGAGTGCAGGTAGAACACGTCGCCCGGATAGGCTTCGCGGCCCGGCGGACGCTTCAAGAGCAGCGACACCTGCCGGTAAGCCCACGCCTGCTTCGTGAGATCGTCATAGACGATGAGCGCGTCCTGGCCGCTGTCGCGGAAATACTCGCCCATGGCGCAACCGGAATACGGCGCGATGTACTGCATGGCCGCGGATTCCGAGGCCGACACCGCCACCACGATGGTGTATTCGAGCGCGCCGTGCTCTTCGAG